>QKIM01000250.1 GCA_003249585.1 Deltaproteobacteria bacterium | reverse complement strand
AGACGATACTTCCAAAGGAGGAAAGGTCCCTCGTGACGTTGCGCACTTCGTCGAAGCTGCGGAGGGTGCGGTCCCACCCGAAGGAGACATACGCCCCTCCCCCGGGACGAAGTACCACACCCTGAACATGGCTGCCATGGGTTGTCCCCCGCTGAATCAGTCCCTGGGAGAAGGCCCATTGGAAGAGCTCCCCCCGGGCATCCAGGGTGAGAAGGGTGCCCCTCCCCACGGCCCGCAAATCGGAGAGGACCGTTGAATGTCCACCGACCCGTTGCAGGAGCCTGCCTGTCGACCGGGCACGGATGAGGAAGTCACCACCGTTGGTCGCCACCAGCCGGTTCCCCCATGGGGTGCGCACCATCTCCACGGGCAGGTCGGGAGTTATGGTCTGCCGGGTCTTCAGGACAAAACGCCCAGTGTCCTTGTGGAAAGCCCAGGAGGAGATCCGGGAAGCGAGATACTCCACGACATCCACCTCCCCTCCCGACGCGGAGAAGGCACAGCGGTAGAAATCCTTTCTGCCGAGCTCGACCCGGTGCCGCTGGGCGCCATCGGGCCACGAGAAGGCGATGAGATCCCCCTGATTTGTCAGGTACAACAGAAGCCGCCCGTCAGGCGCCATGCACAGCGATGCAAATTTTCCGTGACTCCCCGGGATGACCTTTCTCGGTGTCTCCCGGAGAGCGTCGATATGGAAGACCGCCCCTTCGGTATTGGCCCACAGGAAGCCCCCTGAGGGATCCGGCAGGACGAGAGCGCTGCGACCGCCTCCGGCGGAGAAGGTACGCAGGAGCCGCCCGTCGGAACTGGCCCAGAGCCGCGCGGCACCACTGCGCTCGATGGTGATGAGCTTGCGGCCATCGGAAGAGAATGCCTGGTGAATGGGCGGTGTAAAATGTCCACGCAGGGTTCGGACCGTCGCGCCGGCCCGCAGGGAATACAGCGCAACCGCCGTCGTGGCAGTGGGCAGGACGACCAGGTCCTGGTCAACGGAGAGCGCGATACGCAGAGGTGACCGGGTGCCGAAGTTCTGGTTCCAGAAGGTCTGGGGCTGTGGCTTTGTGAGGCGATGGGTGAGCCGAACCATGGTCGCGGCATTGGCCAGGAGGGCCATACCGTCTGTGCGGGCCAGAAGCTCGCCCGCCTCTGGCCGATCCGCGGCGAAGGATTTGTGGTACCACGGAGAACCGCGCTGGGCAGGGTTGTGGAAGCGCGCCGCCGCGGCGAGCACCAGTGCATCCGAGAATCGATGTGAAACGAATCGTCGCTGCGCCCGGTCGAGAAGCGCCTGGGCCAGACTATAGTGGGCGCTGCGCTGTCCCCGCCGACTGTCTTCCAGGGCCTCTGCGGTCTTGGTGCGCTCATGTTCCGCCGTCTGCTGGGCGCGCTGGGCCGCCTCCCGGGCTCTGGCTTCCTGATGGCCTGCGGCCAGGGCATCGGTCCGCGCCTTCGCTTCGCGCCGATACGCCCAGGTCATGAAGGCCACGGCGACCAGCAGCGCCAGAATCGCCGTGAATCCTCCGGCCAAGGCGGCCCGGTGCTTGCGTAGAAAGCGCACCAGCAGCTCCTTCGTGGAATAGGAGTAGGAGGCGACCTTCTCTCCCGAGAGGTACGCAGTCACCGCATCAGCCAATTCCAGCGTCGATGGAAACCGCGCACCAGGCTCCTTGGACAGCGCCCTCTCGGCCAGGGCCGCCAGCTCCGCCGGCGCCGCCGGTTCGAGGTCGCGAACGGGGATAAATGGCTCGGCCACGAGGCGGTGCATGAGCGCACGGGGACTTTCGGCCGTGAAAGGCGGCCGTCCGGTGAGGATCTCATAAAGGATGGCGCCCAGGCTGTACTGGTCGCTGTGCTGATTGATGAGTTCCTGTCTCCCCATGGCCTGTTCCGGCGACATATAGGCCGGCGTTCCCATGATGGCGCCTGCGCGGGTCTTTACCGTCGAGGTGTCATTGGAGGGCGGGTCGGGCTCTGAACCTTCGGGATCCGCCTCACCCAGGACCTTGGCAAGCCCCAGTCCACCACCACCGTCTCTCCGAAGGAACCGATGAGGATATTGGCTGGCTTGAGATCCCTGTGGATGATGTTCTTGCTGTGGGCGAAGGCCACAGCGTTGCAAACATCGCCGAAGTTGGGGAGGTAGTGGAGCCGCTCGGCCAAACCAGAGCAGTCTTTCAAGGCACGGTCGAATCCATCACCGGCCACATGGCGCATGGTATAGAAGAGGGTGCCATCGTCCCTCACGCCCAGGTCATGGACAGGGATGATGGACGGATGACCAAGACGCCCTGAGAGGCGCGCCTCCCGGATGAACCGGAGCGCCGCGGCTTCGCTTGGGCTGCCGAACATCTCCTTCATGGCGACTTCCCGGTCGATGCGGGCGTCATGGACCAAAAGCACGCGCCCCATGCCCCCCTTCCCGATCTCCCGATCAGCCCTGTATCGGGCTGTCTCCCCGTTCAACTCGCCCGGCAGCGCAGATAGCTTCGCGCGAGGCAATGCCCTCTCCTTGGATCCGTTCGGGCGAGGCTCCGGGTGTCCGCCCACACCTTCCCTGAGCGGCCCTGAGCGCCGTGGCGGTGTGGACACGGGGTCCTGCGAAGCCATGGTCTGTGCTGTGGAAATATCCCCCAGCGCCACGGTCTCATCCCCATGGAGCGCACCGGAGGCCATGGTCTCGTCCGTGGCGATCCCGCTTCCAGATGCATCGTCCGCATGGAGGGTCTCGAGATGGGCGACCCTGCGCTGCTCATCCTCGGACAGAGGAATCACGGGAGGAGCCGGCATCCCCTGGGCGGGGATGGTCCCACGGCCCTGGACAGCCGATGCCGCTGGCCGGGACGTCTCTTCCGGTTCCTTTTTTCCTTCGTCTTGGTCGCTCACCATTCCACTGTAGGCAATGGCCCCGGGCATGACAACCGAAAAACGCGCCGGGGCCCGGCGCAGCTCCGCAGCCGCCTGGTCCCCCGGCGGTCAGGCATCACCGGTCAATGCTTGTTTGCCGCCCGCGAGGCGATGATCTCGCCCACGATGGCCACGGCAATCTCTGCGGGCGTGTCGGAGCCGATGGACAGCCCGATGGGACACCGCACACGGTCGAGGTCGGCGTCAGTGAACCCCTCCTCTTCGCGCAGCCTGCGATAGGTGGCGTCCCGCTTCTTCGAGCTGCCTATCATGCCGATGTATCCCGCTGACGTGCGCAGGGACTGGGACAGGACGTTCCTGTCCTCGATGTGCCCTCTGGTCACGATGACGATGGCGCTGTCAGGCCCCGGAGCGTCCTCCCCGAAGCACCGGGAGAAATCCTCGAGGACCCTTACCTGGTCCGACTCGGGATACCTTTCCCGGTTGGCAAATTCGGCGCGGTCATCGATGATCACCGTGTCAAACCCCACCATGGCGGCTATTTTTGACGTGAAGTAGGCGACATGGCCGGCGCCCATGAGATAGAGCCGGCCCCGGCCTGCCGTGGGCTCCACGAGATAGCGGTCCTCACCGTCCAAAACGGTGAAAGGAATCCGGGCCTTCAGCCCCTGTTCAATCACGTGATGGGGCATCCGGTCCGCCAGCGACGCAGATTTGTGGATTACCGTAAGGGTCGCGTCGACCACCCCCTCCTCGCCACGGATTCGGGTGACCCGCAGCATGCTCGTCCCGCTTTCGAGACCGGCGAGGAGCTCCTGGCTCTTGGCGAGATTCCCCCGGCTGGGCTCGAGGACATGGAGGAGAATCGAGAGGTTTCCTCCGCAGATCATGCCAATCCCTGCCGCCTCCTGGCCGCTGAGATCATACCGCACAACGCTGGAGACCCCTTCCCGTAGGGCCTGCCCCCCCTGGACACGACAGTAGGCTTCGACCGCCCC
>QKIM01000442.1 GCA_003249585.1 Deltaproteobacteria bacterium | reverse complement strand
CACGTCGAGGGCCCCTCCGGTTCGAGTATCGGTCCCGTCCTGTCCCGAGAAGGAGAGACTCATGCCGATACGCCTGCGGGGCACCTCTTCTCCTGCGCCGGGATCATCCACCAGCTTCTTCACTTTTTTGCCGTCTCCCCGTCGCTCCGAGACCGGATCCGCTTCGACGATGAAGCCCTCCTGGACAGGGTGGGGCGTCTTTGTCGCGGCGGGCTTTGTCTGGACGGGCCTTGCCCCCCTGGGCCCCGGGTCTCCCTTCCCCGGCAGGGAGGAGATCTGTCCGCCCTCAGCCCACACGGTTGCGGGGAGCGCGACGACGCACAGGAGGACAAAATACTGCAGACACCTCATGACACATCACTTTCTGTAGATATAGATGACCCTGGTCACCCCGACGCTCTTCATCTTCCAGCGCGCCTTGCCGCATCCGCTGATGGAGACGTTGGCGGTGTTGATGGGATAAAATCCATTGGAGAGATTCTTGATGGAGATGATGTTGTACTTCCCCTGGGTGAGCGCGAACCGGAACCGCTTGGTGGGCGCCTTCTCCAGCACGAGCTTCGTGGCGTGGCGTCCGTTGAAGGTTACCATGATGGTGTCCCCGTCTGGCTCATCATAGTCGTAGAAGGCGACGATGACATGGTCGCGGGAAGTAATGCAGGTGGCGAGCGCCTTCCTCTTGGGTTTGGGCGGCAGCTTGAGCGCACCGGGCCGCGTCTCTCTCGCCACACCCATGACCGGCTGGGCGGTGTTCTGCTCCTGGGTTTTTCTCACGCCCATCGTCTTGGCCATGGCGGACGAACGGGCGACCATGGCCGCCTCAGGGGACATGTCCCGACTATGCTCCGTATCCCTCGGTACCGGTGCTGACATATCGCCGGGTGCGGACTCTGTCGCCTTCATGGAGGGATGCTCCTGGGCACTCATGACCGGCATGGGCAGCGGCCGGGTCCGGCGCATGGCGGGACGCACCATGAGCGCGGGAATCTTCTTCATGGGCGGTTCCTTGCGCATTGTCGGCAGGACCACGTTGTTGTTGGGACTGTTGGGTTTGGTCGCGGTCCCCTCCTTGTCGTAGGGCGTGTTCTGTACCGTGTCCGTCGACCGGTTGCTCACCACCACCTCGTTGGTCACAACCTGATGGTCCATGGCATAGACCCACTCGAGCACCTCGGTGCACTGGAGGTGGCGCTGCTCCGAGCGGGTAACCTCCACCCGGGCGTTGACGGTCTTTTTGTACTGTACGATGAAGAGGATGAGGATGGCCCCCAGGGCCGAGGCGATGACGTCGAGAAACGAGATGCTGAAGACCATGATCTCGCGGTTTTGCCGGCGCTTCACGCGTTCCTCCTACACCTTGTCCGGATCGTAGAGCCGGACGATGAGGTTGTTCAGACAGTACTCGGACTGCTCGTTGATGATGGTCTCCTCTTTCTTCTGAAGGAACTGGGAGAGCAGCACGACGACAATGGACTGGATCAGGGCGAGGATGGTCGTGTTGAACGCGATGCCCAGTCGTGAGGTGATATCGTCGTTGGTCTTCCGTTGCACGGCGGAGTTCTTTTGAGCCCCTTCCGCCTCCAGTTTCTCCACCTGCTGCACCTGTTGGCGGTTCCCCACTTCAATGGCGGACAGGGAGGCAGAGATCCCCACGACGGTTCCGATAAACCCCAGCGTCGGCAGCAACCATGCGATATAGCGCAGCAGCGTATAGCGCAGATCCGATCGGTGCAGCTCGATATCGACCTGCGAGGACATGACCTCATGGGCCTGTTCGGCCGAGGAGTGGGTCTGAAAGCTCATCCCGGCGCTGTGGACGAGCCGGGCGAGGAAATAGCCGTGCTTTTGCCTGTACACGTAGGCTTTCTCCATGAGCTCCGGCAGGTTCTCCTTGGTGATGATGGCGTTGTGGGCTTCGGGGAGAAGCCCAAGTTTGATGGAGTCTCGTTCATTGTTGGCGCACTGGTGGCGATAGAGGGCGTCTCCCACGGCCACGCCCAGCATCACCCACATGATGTTCTGAATGGTCAAGGGATAGGGAAACAGGGAGGAGCCCCGCTCCTGGAAGTCGATGAGCAGCTTCGCCAGTGTACTCCCGCGCGTGAGGACGGCAGTGAGGAAGGCGATGAGCACGAGGCTCGCACCGACACCCGAGGCTATGAGAAACATTCTGTTGGTCTTCCAGTCTTTCAGAAAGGTCACGAGGTCCCTCCAGCAGCACTCAAGGCGGACACAGGGGGCACCGCTGGTTCTCCATGTGGATGATGCCGTGCACCCCGCAGCGAACCCGCTGGCTGCCGACAGGCAGCCGCATCGCCTTGATCTGGTCTAAGATTTCCTGCACATCGAAGCCTTGGTCGAAGAATCCGAAGAAGAGCACGTCATCGTGCCTGAGGGGTTCGATCACGTGCTTGGTCAGCCGTCGAGTCACCGTCCCGCGGAGCAGATAGGTGCCGTTCTTCGAGATGTCCTCAATGCGCAGAGAGTCGCCGCAGTCGATAAAGATGGCGTGCTCGGGGGAGATGGACTCATCCTCAACCAGGAGGCTGCAGGTTTCGCCTTTGCCGAGTTTGTACCTATGGGCCATGAGCAGCGGTCACCTTCTTCGATGTCCACTATAGTACGGCGGAGAGTCCATTTCAGCAAATTCTTGAACCACGGGAATACTGCATTGTACCCATTTTGTTTTTCCAGACGAATTTGTTGATGACAGTTTGGTTTTCTGCTGGGATGACGGGGTTCGGAGCGCGGACGTCCGAGGGATGAACAAGCGTCCACGGATATCTGTGGAGCTGGGCCTAGAACGTGATGGTCACCGGATCACAGTACCCGAGGTCCGTCCCGTTGGAGGTGCAGGACTCCACGGAAGGCATGGGGCAGTCGTCGTCCACAAGGCAGGTGTTCACACAGAGGCTGTAGGAGCCTTCTTCCAGACAGAAGCCGTCACCGCTCATGCATTCCGTGCTGTCACTGCAGAAGTCGCCGCGCTCACCGTCCCCCTCGCAGTGGGTGTAATCCTGCAGGTAGTCCTCGCAGTAGATCCCTTCGCCTGCGCTCTCGAGGTCCAGTTCGATGGGGCCGGCAAGCGGAAAGCTGTCCACGGTATACAGTCCCGGGCTGATCCCAGAGATCTCGTAGGTGAGGTCGTAGGGGCATACGCAGTTGCACAGGCCACCATTGTCGGAGCCGGTGATGGTGATGACATCGCCCGAGAGCGTCGCCGTCCCCGTCATGCCCAGCGTCTCGTCGGGACAGCAGTTGTACACGGCATTGACATGGGAGAGGAAGAGTCCTCCGGCTCCATCATACTCCCAGTAGACGCACTCGAAGCCGCTGGTCTCGAATTCGTCGAGGGCCTTCTTCCCGGTCGCCAGCTTGCAGCCACTATCGTCGAAGACGAGGGTCAGATTGTTGACGTTGTTGGTGTTGTTGACGTTGCTGGTATTGTTGACGTTGCTGGTGTTGTTGGTGTTGTTGCTCTCATCGTCGTCACAGGAGACGGCGAGGAGGGCAAGAGTACACAGAAACATGGATAGGGTGAATGTGCGCATGGAGGCCTCCTTTGTTTGTACTACACAACACCATAGCCTCTTTTCTTGACTTACGCAATACGCTATTTCAACTTTTTTTCTTCACGGGGAGCCATTTCCGTCCGTCTTCATTCACGAGGCGATCCATCCCGGTCGGCCCGTCCGACCCCGCCGCGTACAGTTCCGGTTCGACCTGGCATCGCTGAATGTGCTCTTCCACGAAGTCTGTGATCCGCCAGGACTCCTCAACGAAATCCCACCGGGTGAAGAGCGTCTGGTCTCCCAGCAGGGCCTCTTCCAACAGCACCTCGTAGGCCTCCTGTGAGTTGTACCCGAAGCGGCACGGATA
>QKIM01000353.1 GCA_003249585.1 Deltaproteobacteria bacterium | reverse complement strand
ACCCCGCCGCCTGCGCCGGCTGCGGCAACGGCGCCTGCGGCCAAGGCCACGTCGACGAAAGCCGCGCCGACCACGGTCAAGGACGGGAGGATATCCGCAAGGACCTGGCCTTCAACATGTGCCGGACGGTGCATCTGTCCGAGACCCTGGCCATGATGTCCCAGCGCGGTATCACCCTTGCGGTCGAGGCCTCGCCGGGCACCGTCCTCACCAGATTGTGTCACGCGGCGATGCCCGCCACACCGTGTCTGAGCATGGAGACGACCGCCCTGGATCATCTGCTCGAGTGGGTGGTCAGAACCTGAGCGCCGGCCCCAGGGAAGCCGGCTCCCGTCGTACGGGCAGGACGTGTCCTGCGTGTTATAAATTAGTAGGGGATGCGTTTGGAGGGCTCAAAGGCGCTCTTGCCCGCAGTGAGAATGCCCTTATAGGACTCCAGATTTCTATCTTGTATATGATCAAAGATCTGGGGAGCCTTCGTCCCATAGGTCACATATTTCATGGGGTCGGGATCGAGCTTTGCGCTGACGATCTCCTCGACGCCTCTGGCCTGGGCCAGCTTCTGCGCGATGGGATTGATGACCATGCTGTTGCCGAAATAGTAGTTGTTCGCGGCGTCCGGCCCCACGGCGTTCACGGCGATGAAATACACATGGTTATCATAGGCCCGAGCGTGGTTGGTCATGTTCCAGATGTCGTAGCTGCGCAGGAGCGCCGAAGGCCGGATGATCACCTCGGCGCCCTTCAGGGCCAGGACTCTGGAGAGCTCCGGGAAATCGCCGTCATAGCACAGGATCATACCGATTTTACCCAGCTCGGTGTCGTACACCTCGGCGCTGTACCCGGGAGTGGTCCAGCCACCGCCTTCGAGCCGCTCCGTGGGGAACGGGTGCGTCTTCCGGTAGGTTCCCACGATCTCCCCCCGGGGAGAGATGAGGGCGACGGAGTTGTAGATGATATTCTCCTTCTCCCCTTTTTCGTAGGTGGGATAGGCAACATATACGCCATACTCCTTCGCGGCGTCCATTATCGGTCTGGTCGTGAACCCGGGAAAGACATCGAGCGTCTTGTAGAAGTCGGATGCCGGCATTCCCGGAGTGAAGCCGGTGGTGATCGATTCCGGAAACACGACCAGATCGGCCGAGTGCTCCTCGACGGCCATCTTCAACCATTTTAATGTCTTCTCGATATTGTATTCAATGTCGAACGGCTTGATCGCGATCTGGACACATGCCACTACAAACTCTTTCATCTGGTCTCCTTTGGGTGTCTGAACATTTCCGGAATAGTCTGATATCCGTGCACCTTGTCGGGGAAGATAGCACAAACATTGCCGCTGATTCAACTCCTGGCGGGGACACGGTGGAACTTCTCGATGTGTGCGCGCCTCAAAGAAGGGACCGAATCAGGGGGCTATGACTCTTGAAGGGATCAGGGCGTTGGCATTGGTCCCGTTGCCGATGGTTCCATATGCTCCTCCGCCCCAGCACCATGCGCCGCCGTGCCGGGTGATGCCGCAGGTCGCGTACCCTGCGGAGGCGAGGGAGACGAAGGTGTCGCCATCGAGGGGCGACATGTCCACAGCCACGGGGACGTCGCTGTTCACGACGGTCCCGTTCCCGTGCATCCCCAGATCGTTGAGCCCCCAGCACCATGCACGGCCGCTGTTGTCCAGCATGCAGGAGAAGAAGATGCCCGCGGTCATGTGGCTGTATGGAGGATCCGCGATGGTGCTGGTCAGGGTGGTCACCGGGAGGTCGCTCCCCGTGCCCGCCCCGTCTCCGAACTGTCCATAGCTCTGGGAACCCCAGGTCCAGGGCACGCCGTTGCCGTCGATGCCGATGACGTGCTCCTGCCCGAGGGCCATCTCCAGCAGTTGAGGTTCGTTGATGGTGCCGGCGGGCCACTGGATGGCGACCGGGACGGAGGAGTACCCGCCGTTGCCATCAGCGCCCAGCTGCCCGAGGCCGTCGGTGCCCCAGCATTTTGTGGCCCCGGAACCCGTATTCGCCAGGGAGACGCAGGTGACATCGGCCTTGGAGGAGGCGAGGACCATGGCATTGGTGGTGAGGCCGGAGACCTGCACGGGGAGGGCAGACTGTGTCGTTGTCCCCTCTCCCAGCTGCCCCGCGTAGTTGGCGCCCCAGCACCACACCCTGTTGAGGGAGTCCACCGCGCAGGTGTGGGCCTTGGAAGCCGAAATCTGGGTAAACACCGCCCCGTCCAGCGGAGTCATGTCCACGCCGTAGGGAAAGGTTGACGTTACCGTCGTCCCGTCTCCGAGCTGCCCTGAGGTGTTGTCGCCCCAGCAGAAGGCGGCACCGGCGCTGGTGAGGGCACACGTGTGTTGAAAGCCGGCGGTGATCTGGACGAACTCCAGGTCCGTGCTGACGGGGACCGGGCGGTTGGACTCGTTCATCGTCCCGTCGCCCAACTGATAGAAGTCGTTGTTCCCCCAGCAGTACGCGGTGTTCTGGGAGTCGACGGCGCAGAAATGGTTGTTGCCTCCGCTGATGAGGGTGAAGGTGACACACCCGGAAGCGGCTGCGTCGATGGTGCAGTCCTCTGCGCATACCATGGGACCGTCACCGCGGAAGAAGCCGGCGGTGTTGCAGTCGAGGCCTCTTGTGTCGGTCCCGTCGCACTGCTCATGCTCCGCCTGGACCGTGTCGTCGCCGCAGGTGCCGCCGCAGTAGGCGGTATCGAAGGTACAGTCGGAAGCGCACGTGAGGGTTCCGGAATAGAAGCCCGCGCTTTCGCAGGTGGCCCCGTTGAGGTCGCTCCCGTCACAGGACTCTCCCTGGGAGAGCTGGACCGTTCCGTCTCCGCAGTCGTTGCAGGCCGAGGTGTCCAGTTGGCAGTTGTCGTCACAGGTGAGCGTCCCGCCCGGCTTCCCCACGGCCGACTCACAAGAGGCCCCCTGCAGGTTCTCCCCCTCGCACGCCTCACCCTCCTGGATCTCGCCGTCGCCGCAGTATCCCTCGGCCTGGCAGCCGGTGAGGTCGAAGGTGCAGGTTCCGGTGCAGGCGAGCAACCCTCCATGGAACCCCTGGGTGGCGCAGGACTGGTCGTCCAGATTGGCTCCGTCGCACTGTTCGCCCACATCGACGACTCCGTCGCCGCAGGACTCGACCGTGTTCTCGGTATCGCAGGAGTAGAGCGTGCAGGTGATCAGAACCAAAAAGAACACTCTCATGGGGCACCTCTGTGTAAGTCAGGAGCTGGTGATACGTTCAGACACTATAGCAGGGAACGGGAAAATGCAATCCTTCGGAATGGGAGTCGACTCCGGAAAGAGAAGTTTCCGAATGACCGTTCCCGTGCCTGCCGGGTGGGAGAGCCACACGTCCGGCTGCTATCTCTCCCTGCGTCCCAGGGGCAAGCGCATGCCGGTGAACGTGAGCTTTCAGTTCTGCACCGACGACAAGGGGAAAAATTTCAATAATTTTGTTAATAAATGGCACAGACGCGACCGGCGCTCGTACAGTTGTTCAGCGGTCAGGCACATCTCCAAGGCCAAGGCTGGGTACACCTGTGTGAACCAGAGAAACAAGAACCCCATCGCGACCATCTCCTTCTTCATGGCGACCAGGCGCGGCTGGAACGTCTCTTTTGTGTCGGCGTACTACAAGCGGGCCAGCAAGCGGCTGCAGCAGACCGTGATGGATATCCTCACAGGTATCCACGTCACCACGCCCTAGGCCCCCGCGACCCCGGGCAGCCACCTGGACCTCTCCGAGGGCGACTGAACGGGGGTCCGCTTTTACTTGGAGCGGCTCTGGCTGCTGACTTTTTTGAGCCTGACGGGGAGATCTGACTTCGGGACGGTGACCGCCGTGTAGGACCATTTGTCGTCCCCTCCCGAGTGGGCCATGCAGG
>QKIM01000336.1 GCA_003249585.1 Deltaproteobacteria bacterium | reverse complement strand
ACGACAGAAAAGGGGAGGGGGTGTATCTGTCTGTTTACAGATTCTGGTTGGTTTTTTTTTCTTTTGTTCTTTCACAGATTACAGGTGTGGCACGATCACGGTCCTTTCTCGTCGAAACGCTCCCGGGGGCTCAAATATTCCCAGCCCCGAGACCGTCACGATCCCCGGGTCGTGTGCTCCCACAGGTGCCCCACGCGTGGGGTTCGATTGTGAAATTACAGCTTTTTTCCCGCGGTCGGGTGCAGCCAGCCCTGTGCTCCCGGCCCCAGGCGGCCGGATCGGTCCCGGGCAGGAGACCGGATCTGGCACGGCAATTGCTCAAACCCAGGGCAGTTTGCTACTCGGAGGTACAACCATGAAACGCACAACTCTTCTCACCTTGCTTTCCGCTTCTCTCATGCTCATCCTCACCGGATGCTGGCACAACAACAAAGAGGACAACAGCTGCGGCTACTGCGACGATTCCGGCTGCTGGAGCTGTGACGGCGACTACTGCTGGCAGGTCGACAACGAACCCTGCGGCGACAACGAGACCTGCGACGTCAACCAGATCTGCACGGACTTCGGCTGCGCCAACATCTGTGGCTACGACGCCGACTGCGCCCTGGGCGAGGTCTGCCTCGAGGCCGGATACTGCTCCGCCGAGGAGGCCCCCGAGACCCGGTGTGCCGCCGACGAGGACTGCGGCAACGGGACCATCTGTGAATACGATGAGTCCCTGGGCTATCACATCTGCGTCCCCGGCTGCGCCAGCGATGACGAGTGCGGTGAGAACGAAGTGTGCGCCCCCTGCGGCCGCTGCGTGCCCGAGGAGAACCCCGTCTGTGGTGACTCCAAGGTCTTCTGCGAGTCCAGCGACGACTGCGGCACCAAGATCTGCAACGTGGACTTCAAGTGTGCCCTCTCCTGTGACATGGGCGATCCTCTGTGCCCCACGGGCCAGATCTGCTCCGACAGCGTCTGCATCGACGACCCGGCGCCCACGGACCCCGAGTGCGTCTTCTCCTCCCAGTGCGGTGAGAACGCGGTGTGCCTGAACACCTACTGCCACGACACCTGCTCCATCGACGACGAGTGCGGCTTCGGCGAGTTCTGCGACCTGGGCGTCTGCAAGGCCGACTACCGCCCCGACCTCCCCTGATCACCTGACCCTTCCTCTCCCCACGCCTCTCCCCACGTCGGTTCCGCCCCCTCCCCCCTGAAAAACCTTCAGCCCCGCTTTGCATGATAAATGTACTATGTTATGAGTCGTAGCCAATCCCGTGGAAAGCATCAGGCCCACGGGAACGAAGACTGAGCGAGGAGATCCATGGGAAGAAAAGGCAAAAAACGACAGGCAGTCCGGACACGGCCCACGGCCGACACCCCCAAAATCCAGTCCCCGGCGCAGGAGCCCGCCCGCAAGGAGGCCCAGACACCGGTGTCGCGTGAAGACAGGGCCAAGAGCCGCAAGACCAGTCACGAGCCTTCGGGGCGCGGGGAAGATCCCATCTCGGCCGCCATCACCTCCGTTTTGGACCGCGCGGCCCTGCTGGTCTCCAAGCACCACCTGGTGCGCACCCTCCTGGGGATCCTCACGGCCATCGTCCTCTTCGGCGCCGTGATCGGCTACTCCTTCGACCACCGCTCGGACTTCACCTCCTTCGGCAAATACCTGCTGAAGTTCTCCATCTTCCTCTCCATCGGCTTCACCTTCGCGAGGATCCTCGCCTCCCTCATCGGCGAGGGGGCGGAAACCCTGGGCCGCTGGGCCAACCTGGGCATGATGATCTTCATCCCGACCATGCTCGGGCTGCTCGGGATCTCCTTGTACCTCGGCGATGAACAGCGCTACCTGCGCCTCTTCGTCGTCCCCAAGATCGTGACGCTCTATTCGGGGGCGGCGGTGATCGCCGTCCTGGCCATCTACTCGCTCTTCCGTGACCGGGCGGGGCGGCGGCTCCTCCACAGCCCCTTCCTGTGGATCCTGGGCGCCTACGCCCTGTGGCTGCTCATCCACACGGCCACGTCCATCATGCCCAAGGTCACCTTCTTCGGCTCCATCGTCCGCCAGATGGGGGTCATCACCACCCTCTCCATCCTCATCACCACCATCGGCGCCATGCTCTTCGTGCGCGGCGACAAGAAGCGGGCGCGGGCCCTTCTGTACTTCATCCTCTTCGTCGGGATGCTGGTGACCATCCGATCCTGGTACGAGCTCACCCTCACCGACGTCAAGGGGTACCGCCCATCCGGCTTCGCCGGGAACCCCGACTTCAACGGCAGCCACTTCATCTTCATCGCCCTCACCAGCTTCTTCATGTTCATGGTGTCCCGGGCCTACACCACCATCATCTTCACGGGAGCCCTCTTCGGCATGTCCCTCATGGCCCTGGGCGCCACCCAGGTGCGCGGCGCCCTCATGGGGCTCGGCGTGGCCTCCCTGGTGGCCATGTTCATCTACCGGCCCGAGAAGAGCCTCCCCCGGCGGCACATCTTCACGCGCCTGCTCCTGCTCGCCGGCTTCACGATCACGGCCTACCTGGCCTTCCACGCCTTCCTGGAGATGAACCTCCCCCCCGACGTCAAGAACACCGGGCTGCGCAACCAGGCCATCCGGTTCCTCAACAACCGCATCGCCATCACCATCCTCCCGCTCCTCATGGTGTCCCCCCTCTTCGCGGGCCTCCTGTGGAGCTCCTTCGGCAAGCTGCGCACGCGCCTCTCGGTCTTCGCCACGGCCTCCTGCATCGTCATGTTCTCCATGCTCATCCCGCAGGTGCGCGGCAAGATGGTCCACTACGTCCAGACCGCCACCCGCTTCCACAAGCTCTTCGACAAGAAGCACGGCGAGCCGCGCTTCCGCCTCATGCCCGCCACGCTGCCCATGGTCAGGAAAGAGGCTCTCCACGGCGTGGGCCGCGAGAACTTCCGCGTGGGGTTCCTCAAGTACAAGACCTTCGACCTGACCTACCTCGATCCCGGGGTCAACTACCGCAGCGCCCACAACATGTACCTCGACATGCTCACCATGGAAGGCGTACCGGGCTTCGCGCTCTTTCTCTCCATCCTCCTCTTCGGCCTCTGGGCGGCCCTCTTCAGGGGTCGCAAGCTGGGTCGCTTTAGAAAGGCCGGGCATTACAGCATCGCCCTGGGGGTCTCGCTCATCGGATACATGGTCCACTCCCTGGTCTCCTACGACGTGATCTCCACCTCCCTGTTCATGTACCTCTTCGCGGGAATCGCCGTGTCCCTGGTGACCTTCACCCACACCCCCGAAGAGCGCGAGGCGGACCAGATCCGGGTCCCCAACGACCGCCGCTCCACCTCGGAGCTGGCCGCCGTGCTGGTCATCGCCGTCCTGGTGCTCCTCCCCGTGGGGTACTACCTCCGCATGCACCCCCGTGGAGACCTGGCCCTCTCCGAGGTCATGCGCAACTCCACCATGCTCAAGTACGGCGTCAAACGCATCTCCGGCCTCGATCAGAAGATGCGCGAGGCCTCCCTGGTCGGGCGGCGCATCGACCTCTTCGAGAAGGGCAACGACAGCCCCAAGCTCCTGGCCTCCCTCACCAAACAGTTCGGGCTGAAGCCCAATCATCTGGCCGACCGCAAGGGCTCTTCCAGGCTCATGCGCCTCAAGCTCAAACAGATGGAGCAGAACATCACGGCCCAGAAGCGGCAGTTCACCGGCCGCCTCAAGGATTATATGGTGAAGCTCTGGCGTCAGGCGCACCAGCTCGTGAAGGAGGCCCCCGGCCTCGGCTATCACAGGTACATGGCGGGCCACCTCTCCCAGGTGCTCCTCCAGTTCCCGGGCCCCGTCCGCGACAGTGTGGCCTCGCAAAAGCAGATCGAGGACTTCCTCATCAAGGTCTCCGAGGAGGGCACAAAGAACAACAC
>QKIM01000009.1 GCA_003249585.1 Deltaproteobacteria bacterium | reverse complement strand
GGAGCTGCGCAGACTCCACGCCTCCCAGAAACTGGCCACGTGGGTCCACAACAACCACCCCGGGGAGGCCGTAGTTATTCTCGGGGACTTCAACGACGCCATCACCGACGTGGAATACCGGAACGTCTTTACCCCCTTCTTCGAAGAGGACGACGGGTGGTTCTTCGCGGACATGTCCATCGCCGAAGACGATGAGGCGCTGTGGTCCTATCCCTCCTGGCCGAGCCACCTGGACCACATTCTCCTCTCAGGGCCCCTGGCCCCGGCCTTCGATGACCCCAGCGCCGCCATCTCCGTCATCCCCCTCTTCCATTACTTCTTCGGCGCCTTTGAGGAGTATGAAGAGCTGGTCTCGGACCACCTGCCCGTGACTCTCACCCTGCCGTTATTCTGATGTGTCGATTTTCAGGGGCCGATGACAAGGACGTGCTGCTCGATCCATGACACGCCGCCGTACAGATCCCACAATACAAAGAGGATCTTGCATTCTCCCTCACCCTCGGGGGTCCACTTCTCGAAGACAGGGGCGCAGACAGGGCCGTTGCCATCGGCCAGATCCTCACACTTGACCTCGCGGTGGTACCCACTGCTCCATCCGTATTCCTCGGGGTCTCCGTAGAAGTTCAGTTTCCCGCAGTCCGTGTATACCTTGAGATCAAGGCGGATGGTCTTGGGCTCCCCGTCCGTGGGGATGATCTCGTCGATGGAGGTGGCGTCGATAGGCAACGTGACGATGGTGAAGGGCGTGGCGTCGGTCAGGGTCACCTCAGGGGTTTCGGTCCCGTCCACGGTCACCCCGTCGAAATCCAGAGGGTAGAGCACAGGGTTGATGTTGACCTTGGTGGAGTCGTCGGAGACAACAGGCACGGTCTTCACCCCGATCTGCCAGTCGAGCTCCGGGATACCGTCGGCGATGGCGTCGGAGCAACGCCCGAGGACATCCGTCTCTGAGGAGACGACCAGCTGGATGTAGAAAAAGGCTTCGAACCCCGAGGGGATGAGTCCCGCGGGCACGAAGAAGGAGGCCTCGGGCTCCTCGCCCAGCAGACAGGGGTTCGGCAGTGAGGGATCCGTGCAGGGCAGGATGGGATCTCCCGCCTCGTGGTGGTTCGAGACACAGGTGTCGGACTCGTCGAAGACCCCGGAGGAGATG
The DNA here is from genome assembly GCA_003249585.1 of Deltaproteobacteria bacterium. Lineage (GTDB taxonomy): Bacteria > Myxococcota_A > Polyangia > HGW-17 > HGW-17 > SZUA-580. Next base: position 2,738 of record QKIM01000009.1, on the reverse strand, counting down.
TCCGGGACACACAACAGCCAAAGGTGGTTCGCAGTGGCATCGGGCCAGTGTGTGAGCGCTCGGACGGTGAAAGACTCTCCGCCATGGACGAGGGGGGGCTCGGTGGAGATGGCAAGGATGAGGCGCTCCTCACGGAGCTGCCCCTCGGGAGGAAAATCCTCGCCCGCGCACGAGGCGCCCGCGAGCAACGAGAAAAGGACGAAAGAGAGGAACCGAGATTGCATGGCTGATACCTAGAAGGAGCCCTTCAGGCCTATGGAGGGGATGATGGGCAGCCCGCTGATGGTGGTTTTCCGGGTGTAGTTGAAGTTGTAGTTCATGAATTCGGTGGTCTGGTTGTTGTAGATGTTCTGGATGTCCAGGTAGACGGTGAGGCTCCATCTGTTGAAGGTGAACTTCTTGTCCACCCGGACGTCGAGCTGGTGGAAGAGAGGCAGCCGGTCGCTGTTGTATTTGCCCTGGACACCGATGTACCTGCCGCTGTCGGCGTCATAGATACCCCCGAGGTACGGCGTGGTCGGGTTCCCCGACGTGACGCGGAAACGGACCCCGAAGGTCCAGCCGCCCGGCCATTTTCCCGAGAAGATGGCCGTGAGGATGTGGGTCTGATCGAAGTCGAAGAGATACCACTCGCCGTCCTTGGTGTCCTTGCGCTCGGAGCGCAGCAGCGTGTAGGAGAGCCAACCGAAGCACTTCTGGAACCCGAGGAAGGAGGGGCACTGGAGGGAGTTGTCCTTCTTGAGCAGGAACTCCATGCCGTAGATGCGCCCGTAGCCGGTGTTGTCCACGTTGACCCGCTTCTCCACGCCGTTCTCGACGTAGGAGGCGTCGGAGGCTGCCACCAGGCCATAGAGATGCTTGTAGAACCCCGTCAGTGACAGCGACATGGAGCGCAGGGCCTGCCACTTGAGCCCTACGGAGCTGTGGATGGAGCTCTCGTGCTTGAGGTTCGGGTTGCCCAGATCCTCCTGGTAGTAATAGAAGGCGGGGGTCTGCGTATACAGGCCGATCCCCGCCTTGAGGGCCAGGGACTTCTTGAGGATGTCGTACTTGGCGGTGAATCGCGGATCGGCGGTCAGGTGGCTGCCGGTCTCGTCGGTCCAGAAATCGAAGCGGAGCCCAGGGAAGAGGGAGAGCCGGTCGAAGAAGGTGAGATCCCCCTCGAACCAGGCCGCCTGCCTGAGCACCTTGGTGTCCATGGACACCTCCCAGCTGCCGAAGGGATCCCGGGGGTCCTGGTTGTATTCGTCGCCACCGACCACGACGCTCCGGCGGATGGAGATGGCGGCATCCAGATAGGTCCCGTCCAGTCCCATGCCGAGTTTGAAGTTGTTGGTGAATTTTCGAATGTAGTCGAGTCTCCACACGGTCCGGTAGAAATCATAGGTGACATTGAACTCGTCGGTGGGGGTCTCGAAGATGGTGGTGGACAGTCCCGTGGAGAGGGAGATCTTGAGGTCGTTGGGGCCCCACTTTTTCGACCACAGGAGCAGGAGCTTCTGGAAGTTGGTGCGGTAGGGCTCCAGATTGTTTTCCAGAAGCACGAGCCTGTCGTCGGAGCCGAAGAAAAGGCCCTTGAGCTCCCCACCCCACAGGGGATGATGGACGATGGCTTGATAATCGTAATAGACCGGTGCGACCCCGATATCCAAGGTGGAATCAAGGGGCCGGATGATGGAGTCGATCCAGGAGCGGCGCAGCGAGACGGCAAAAGAGCCTTTGTTGAAAATACCGGGCATGGGACCTTCCAGGAGGAGTCCCGCGTCCCAGATGTCCATGTCCAGATATCCATGGTAGGTGTCGGACTTGGGCTTGCGCGTGGTGACGTCGATGACGCCCCCCAGGGCGTTCCCGTAACGTGGCGAGAAGTTCCCCGGGATGAAGTCGATCTTGCTGAGGAGATCGGAGTTGAAGACCGAGGTGAGCCCGATGAAGTGGTAAAGCTGGGGGATGAAATGGCCCTCAAAGTAGATCTTTGTATCGCCGGGGGCCGCGCCACGGACAACGATGAGCCCGATGCCATAGGGTGCGCGGGCGACGCCAGGCATGTTCTGGATGGCCTTGAGGGCGTCCCCCTGGGTCCCGGGGATGGCGAGGATCTCTGGCAGTGTGACGCTGTACCTGGTGACCTCCTTGCGGTCTTTCTTGCCCACCACGGTCGTCGTGTAGGGGTCCTCCTCCCGGCGGCGCACAAAGTACCGGACGGTTACGCGCTCGCTGAGCCCGAGGCGCTCCGACGCTTCATAGGGAAAGCACCCTGGAGCCAGCACCTTGAGGAGGTACCTGCCCGGGTAGAGGGTCAGGGAGAAGAGGCCCTTGCGATCCGAATAGGCCGTCCCGACCTTGGGGCCGCGCACACCCTTTCCCAGGGCGCGGTACACCACGATCTGGGCGTCCTCGATGCGCGTCGCCCCCCCCTTTTCCTGAATGATCCCGCTGAGCACCGCCGCACCCGCCGCAACAGGGGGCGTCTTTTTTCCAGCCCCCAGGCAAGTGGGGTCCTTGACCGGGTCGCACGCTGCGGGCTTCACCGCGCACTTGGGGTCCTTGGCGGGGTCACAGGCCGCGGGCTTCGCTGCGCACTTCGGATCCCTGGCGGGGTCACAGGCCGCGGGCTTCACCGCGCACTTGGGGTCTTTGGCGGGGTCGCACGCCGCGGGCTTCGCTGCGCACTTCGGGTCCCTGACAGGGTCGCACGCCGCGGGCTTCGCTGCGCACTTCGGGTCCCTGACAGGGTC
>QKIM01000591.1 GCA_003249585.1 Deltaproteobacteria bacterium | reverse complement strand
GGTTACAGTCGGTTGAGAAAAATGTAATCCGACACAAGGTGCGGGCACGATTCTTGAGTGCAAGGGAGCCCCGGAGGTTTGCCATGCGCGACAACCAGCACCGTTTTAAAATGTTCACGGGCGCCTCGGCGCTGCCCGCCCACCTTCGCCCCCTGGGCGAGCTCAGTTCCAGGGTCTGGAGTGTCTTCAATTTTCTCGTCACGTGGAGCTTCGCGCTGCTCACCAGCGCCGTAGCCTTTGTCTTTTTCTTCGTGCTCAACCGCACGGTGGTTCGAGGCAGGGGAAATCTGCGCGCTGCGAGGAACACCCTGTATCTGTCCAATCACCAGACCATGATCGACTCCTTTTTGGTGGGGACCGTGCTCACCATGCCGAAACTGATCCTGCGCCCCTCACTCATCCCGTGGCACCCTGCGGCGTCGGAGAATTTCTTTGGCAACCGCGTCCTCGCGTGGTTCTCGGCGCGGTGGAAGTGCATCCCGGTCCGTCGCGGCCAGCGGGACTTCGAGGCGCTCTCCCGAATGAGCGAGGCGCTCTCGGAGGGGACCATGCTCATCTACCCCGAGGGGACCCGCAGCCGTACGGGGGAGATCGGGCAGGGGCGGCCAGGCACGGGCAAGCTCATCCACGACACCAGGGCCGTGTGCGTCCCCATCCGTATCCGGGGCATGGACCGCGTCCTCCCGGTCGGGTCCCGATTCCCCCGCATCTTCCAGCGGATCGAGGTCACCATCGGGGAGCCCGTTGCATTTGGCGATCTCCTGTCGGAGCCCTCCTCCAAGGACACGTCGGAGCGGGTCATCGAGACGGTAATGGTAGCCCTTCGGCGCATCTGATGGAGGAACCCATGCCAGCGACGGGGAAATCTCCACCCCGGCGGCCTCCTGGAAGGCATGACGTTCCGCCGGCTGGCCGGGCTCCCCGTGCCTGCACGCTTCAGCTTCCCTTTTCCTGCGTTTTTCTATAGAATCTCACGGCAACTGTGGTATTGATAGGACCCAAAAGCGAGGTTTGGTCAGGAAATGCAGATTCAGCACGCAGCACTCACCGATGTAGGACGCAAACGGGATCACAACGAGGACAGCTTTGGCGTCATCCCCGAGCTCAACTTCTTCATGGTGGCCGACGGCATGGGTGGTCACGCCGCGGGAGAGGTGGCCTCCTTCATGGCCGTCGAGGTGGCCAAGAAGATCATCCTCGCCAACCGGGAGACCATCGAAAAATACGCAGCCGGTGACGAGAGTGTCAAGAAGTACGACATCTATCAACTGCTCGACCAGGCCATCCAGAGCGCCTGCATCTCCATCTTCCAGGAATCCCAGAACGACGCCGACAAACGGGGTATGGGAACCACGACCGACATTCTCCTGATCGTCAACGACCGTGGCTTCATCGCCCACGTCGGTGACTCGCGCGTGTATATGGAGCGCATGGGCAAGGTGATCCAGCTCACCCACGACCACTCCCTCATGAACGAGCTGGTCCGCCGTGGCAAGTTCACCCAGGAGGAGTTCCTGGCGAGCCCCTATGCAGAGCAGAAGAACGCCCTCACCCGCGCGGTGGGTGTCTATGAGACCATCGAGGTCGACACCTTCGACTTCCCCGTCCTGCCGGGCGACTCCTTCCTCCTGTGCAGTGACGGGCTTGCGGAGTATCTCACCGATGTCAACATCCAGCGCACCTTCGACACCGAGGATCTGGAGGCGGCTGCAAAGACCTTCATCAACATCGCCAACGATGGCGGCGGGCACGACAACATCACCGCCGTTCTGGCGCGCATGCCCCAGGCCGAGGACAAAGAGGCCGCCATCAACAAGGCCGCCGAGATCAGCCTCTCCATGGAGGTGCTCAAGGAGATCACCCTCTTCAAGTATCTCACCTACCAGGAGCTCATCAAGGTGTACAACCTCACGGAGCTGCGCACCTACGAGCCCGATCAGATGATCTTCGAGGAGGGCACCGAGGGGCGGGAATTCTTCATGATCGTGCGGGGCAAGATCCGCATCGAGAAGGGCGGCACCACCGTGGCCACCCTGCAGGACCGGGATCACTTCGGCGAGATGGCCCTGGTGGACAAGGAGCGCCGCAGCGCCCGCGTCGTCGCCGAGGACCTGAGCAAGGTGCTCGTCATCACCCGCCGCGATTTCTACGATATCATCAAAAAAGAGCACGCGCTCGCCGTCAAGCTCCTGTGGAGCTTCGTGAGGGAGCTCACCACACGGCTGCGCACCACCACGAGCAACCTCTCCGACGCCCTCATGGCCGAGGAGCTGGAGCTCGAGCCCGAGTAGGCCTGCCCCCCCGGTTCCCCTGTTTTTCTCTATTTCTTCAGCCAGGATTTGACGATCGAAAGCAGAAGCGGGGTCTTGTCCACGACGGTCTCGCCGCGCTGCTCCCAGGCCAGGAACACCTTGGCGACCACGGCCCCTTGGCGGACGTAGCACAGGGCGGAGCGCAGCCGCAGATCGGTGAGGGTCGGGTGCCTGACGACCCCGGTATACAGGCGTGACTCGTCTCCCAGCCCGGGATCGGGCTGCCGCTTCAGTCCCTCGGCGTTGATAGCCTCGGCGTCACGGAAGAAACCCGCGGCGGCGGCCGAAGAGGGGAAGACCCAGCGCGAGTCCACGAGGATCCCCGGGCCCTTCCAGAGCCGGTATCCCGTGTGGACGCCCTTGTGCTTCACGTAGGGCCCGGAGGTGACCTTCAGCGCCTCGGCGGACTGATCGCGCACCAGGGTGAAGCCAGCGGGGAGGTGGTTCCTGTGCAGATACCACCGGCCGGGTGAGGCCGCGGCCGTCACTGGGTGGGGGGCAGCGGTGTTTGTGCCGGTGTCCTTGGGAGTCGTGGGTTTCGAACCGCTGTCCGTGCAGGCGGCGAGGAGGATGACGGTGCTCAAGAGGAGTGTTCTCATGATGAACCTCAATGGATGTTGCGCTGTTTCTCGCGATGCTGCCCGCTGGCAAAGAACCAGACGGAGATCAGGCCGAAGAAGGCGCCGATGATGAGGTAGCCGATGGACCAGCGGGCGCCCGTGCCGATGCCGATGTCGTACAGCCCGCCCGATGGGCCCAGGGACCCGGCGTGGATGAACCCGAAGAAGGCGGCCAGGGCTCCAAGCCCTGCCCAGACCGACGCCCGGTGGAACTGTCGGTCGATGAGCGCGACCCCGATGGAGGCCCAGATGATGCAGGTGAGCATGAAGCCCTGCGAGAGGGCAATGAGCCCGCTCAGGTGCAGCCCTGCCATGTTGAAGGCCTCGGGGTGGGCGAGGACCTTGCCCGCCAGCCCGAAGTCCTTGAGGGCGTTCCCCGCGGCCCCCAGGGTCTGGGTGAGGATGAGCACGCCCCAGGCGGCGATGGCGGGGAAGAGGCCGATGGCCACGGCGGGGGCGTGGCTGCGCTTGACGGCCTGGAAGGCCTGGGCCGTGATGATGACGCCGATCCACAGGACGATGGCCATGCCCGACTCGATGGGGATCACCGCGGCCATGAGGGAGGAGAGTCCGAAGAGGGCCACGACGGTGAAGAACACGCCGTTGAGGATGGAGTAGCCAGACCGCGCGCCGAGCCCCTTCCAGCCCGGGTGGCCGATGTAGATGGTCGTCGGGTAGCACGAGCCGAAGAGAGAGGCCACCATGGACCCCAGGCCGTTGACCGCCAGGGAGGGGGCCGTGGGGTAGAGGTCGCCGGCGGCCTCGGCGGACTCGATGTTCTGCAGGGAGCCCAGGACGTTGAACAGCCCCATGGGGACCATGACAGGGATGAAGAACTGCCGGGCCAGCGGATGGGAGAGGCCCTCGAACATATCCCCGAGGACGGGGATGGGGAGATGCAGTCCAAGATCCGCCCGGGCGGCGCACATGGCGCAGGCGTTGACGGGGCTGGAGGGATCGCCT
>QKIM01000670.1 GCA_003249585.1 Deltaproteobacteria bacterium | reverse complement strand
AGGTGGAGTCCGACTCTCCCACTGTCTCCCAGGTGCCCTGGGGGACACTCATTTCCACTATATAGGAGCGTGCTCCCCGTGCGGCGCTCCATTGGAGCCGGACGGAGGCGATCGTCTCCACCTCTCCGCGCAGATCTCCGGGCGCGACAAGCGCTGTCGGAGCCCAGGGCGAGGGGGCGCTGGACCGGGTGCCACAGGCGATCAGGAGGAGGGGCAGCAGCAGGCTAGGAAGGATCCTGGGCATTGGCCTCCTTGCGCCTTCTATACAGCCGGGTAGCGACGAAGAGGAGCACGACGCCGACGGCCACGGAGAAGATAACCACATTGCTTTTTTTGATATAGGCAACCACGGCCTGTCCATAGAGATAGTAGAGCGTGAAGTAGATGACGTTGGAGATCATGCATGCCACGAAGTCCGCGAAGGCGAACTTGCCGAAGTTCATGTGGCTGAGCCCGGCGGTCATGAAGAGCACGTTGCGCACGCCGAAGGGGATGAACCGTCCGAAGATCAGCGTGAGCATCCCGTAGCGTGTGTAGAACCCGTTGACCTTGTCGATGTTCGCGCGGTTCAGGGCCTTGGGGGCGAACCGGCTGGTCATGAGCTTGCCTCCCAGGATCCGTCCGACCCAATAGGAGATGAGATCACTGAGGTAGGCCCCCATGAAGACGCCCGCAAAGAACCAGAGGATCAGATGTGGGTGATCCTTCGCGAGGTATGCGCTCAGAAAAAGCATGGCATCTTCGGAGATGGGCAGGTTGAACCCTGCGAGCAGGAGCAGCCCGAAGATGAGCAGGGGAGCGAGATAGGTGTACTGCGCGATGAAGGCGGTGATGGCTTCCACGGAGGGCAGGGCTCTCTTTCTTGACAGGGGCAGGGTCGCCCGACGGCATCCGAGGGGCGGCGAACGCTAGAGCGACGCCTGAAATATTGCAGATCACCGACGGAAAATCAATTGTCCTCTTTTACCCGTGGCACTATACTGATCTATAGAGGCCATGGCGGTCTTCAACCACACAGACGGGTCCGGCCAAAGCGACTCGACAGCCCGCAAAGGAGTGTGTATGCGTCACCTGTCGTCCCTCCTCTCGATGCTTCTCGCAGGGGGGCTCCTCTCCTGCGCACCCCAGCCCACATACCAGCCCTACGGGTACAACAACGGATATCAAGACGGACCTCAGCCCTATGACAATCAGAACCAACACAATTACAACAACGCCCCGCCGCCGCCCGAAAACGGGCTCCCTCCCGACTACTACGGACAGGAGCACAGGGGCGGGCGGCAGCTCTCCGAGCAGGAGCGGATCCGTATCTTCTACAGGTCCTGCCAGCAGGTGTACTCCTACTATTCGCGGTGTCTTCCGTCCTTCTCCAGGAAATACAGCATGTCCCAGTTCTCATCGAACTGCACAAAGTTGATCCTGAAACGCAATCAGAAATGGATCAGATGGCACCTGTGCGTCTTCAAGTCCAAGGGCGTGTGTTCGGACCTCAAAGCCTGTTTCTCCACGGGATCCGGCTCCAGCGGGAGCGACGGCTTCGGATCCTCGACCTTCTGACGTCAAAGGGCGATTGCCCGAGCAGGAGTCCGTGGGGGGCTATGGGGTGGAGACGTCCAGGGTGAGCACCGTGCCCCCCTCTCCAACCACCAGCGCGAGCTGCGGCGTGAGCCACAGCACGTCGGACAGCATGGCGTCCAGACCGCAGGAGACGTCCTCCCACGTCTCGCCGCCATCTTCCGTCAGGAAGGCTGCGCCGCCGTGGCCCACGGCCAGACCCCGCTCTCCCGTGAAGGCTACGGCATAGAGGCTGGGCCCTCCATCGCAGCGGCCGCACCGGAAGGTAGCCCCGTCGTCGTCGGAGAGGAGGATGGTCCCAAAGTCCCCTACGGTGGCCCATCGCCCGGCGTCGATGGCGGCGGCGTCGTAATACCAGTGAGCGGGCGCCTGGGCGTCAACGGTCGATGGCGTGAACTGGGTTCCGTCTCCAGATACCGCCAGCCACGCGTAATACCCTCCGGCCAGAAAGGTCCCGACGGAGGAGGTCGTCACAAACGCTCCCTGGGCTCGTCCTCCGTAGCTCGTGGGGAAGGCGAGATCGGCCCAAGTCACGCCGCCGTCATTGCTGGACGCGCCCTGCCAATATCCCGTGGCCACCACAAGCCCTGACCCACAGGTCACCCCGTTGAGGAACTGGTAGCCGAACATGGTCGAATCCGTCTCTCCAATGCGTTCCTGATGGGACCAGGTCCGTCCCCCGTCGGATGAGCGGGCCAGCTGTCCCTCCCCAAGGGCGAGCGCCGGGCCCTCCTCGGAGACGCAGATATCCGTAAAGGCCCGCTCCTCGAAGGCCGGCACCCCGTCGATATCCAGGGACTGCCACGCACCGTCGGCGCTGCGCCTGTACAGGGAGTTCTGCGCTCCTCCCGCGAGCACCGTTCCATCTGTGGTGCGCCCCAGCGTGAGCAGGGTGGTGGTGTCGGGAAAGCTCTCCCTGTGCCATTGCACATCAAGCTGCCCTGGATCAGGAGCGAGCCCCGTATCCAGGAAATCGAAGAGTTCATCATAAAGGAAGCCATAGAGCTCGTGTCCCCCGTCGAACTCGCGGTTGAACATGGCCGATTGGGGGTAATTGGCCCAGAGGGCGCGGGCCATGAGATTGTAATGATATGGGCGCATGTAGTCGCGGAATCCCGTCGCCATGTACAGGTTGCCCTTGTAGGTGATCTGGCCCGAGAGCCAGAGCCCTCCTCCCAGAAAACCAAATCCGGAGAAGACGGTTTCAGGGGTCACCAGGGCCCGGGCTGTCTGGTTCGTTCCGGAGGAGAACCCCATGATGTACAGTCGTCCGGGATCCAGGTGGTAGTTCGTGGACAGTGTATTGACCAGATCATGGATGAAGCGGTTGTTCTCATCGGTGTCACCGGGGTTCTGGTCCCACCGATAGATGGTGTAGCTGTCTTCCTGAGAGGATCGGGAGCGTGGTCTGAGCAGGATGTATCCTTTTCTCGAGGCAGAGGCGCGGGCATCTTCCAGTCCGTAGGCGAGCTCGGGGGAGTCCGTGGCCGTCCCATGCAGATCGACCAGGAGCGGCACAGGGGTGGAGTGTTCGTAGTCTTCGGGAATGTACAGATAGTAATAGCGATCTTCGAGTGGGGTGGGGAATGTCACGTTGAAGAACTGCCGCTGGTCGAGTGGCGCGCCGGTGTGGCAGGTCCCGTCCAGCGCAGCGAAAGCCTCGGCGTCACAGACACAGGCGGGCTCCTCCCCGAAAGGGGATGGTTCGCAATGTGCATTATCGCCGCACTCCAGCACATCACAAGGGTCGACGTCCCTCTCGCAGACGCCTCCTATGCATACCAGGTCGGTTCCGTCACAGGTCTCTTCGGGGAGGCAGGGCTCTCCCGGTCCACCCAGTTGGGAGGTGTTGTTTGTTCTGTCCGTCGAGTCGGTGCAGGATACAACGGACAATAGCAGGAAGAGCGTGATGGTAAGCGTGTAGTGCATGCGTCCCTCCGCGGGACCCGACGCGGCCCCCTCCATCCAGTGTACTCACCTCACGCTTTAGTTCCAGAGGGAAAAGTGTCCTGTCGAGGACAGCGTTAACCACCTCCTGCCATGGACGGGAGAGGGGGCCGGGTCGCAGGACGAAAATCAGAAAAAAAGGTCCGGTTTGCGTCAATCGCGCTTGACAAACCACAAATGGGGAATTAAGACTCTAAATTGAATAAGGATGGTGGCGATATGACAAACGCTTTGCAGATATCTGAGGCTAGCAACATGGGGATTCATGCCCTGGTCCTCCTCCATAAGGTCAGCCGAAAGCAGCGGCTCTCGGTGGCTCAGATAGCCGAGGTGCTTGCCGTCAGCAGATCCCACCTCGCCAAGGTCATGCAGAAGCTCGTCCG
>QKIM01000275.1 GCA_003249585.1 Deltaproteobacteria bacterium | reverse complement strand
GGAGTAGCCCGCCGAGCCCCGGCGCGCGGCGGATCGGGCGTTGCCTTTTCGGGGTCTGATTGCTAAGATCTGCCCACTTTCCCGGTGAGGAGGGCACGCGATGGGCGCTAGGCCCATCCCCCAGAAGCTGTATTACCGCATCGGAGAGGTCGCGGACATCGCAGGCGTGAAGCCTCACGTGCTGCGGTACTGGGAGTCGGAGTTCGGGTTCCTCTCTCCGGCCAAGAACGAAGGCAACCAACGGCTTTATACCCAGAAGGACCTGGAGAAGGTCCTGGCGATCAAGAAGCTCCTCTATCAAGATCGCTTTACCATCGCCGGGGCCAAGAAGCGGTTTCGGGAGGAGTGGAAGAAGGCCCGGGAGGAGCCGCCAGCCGAGGAGAGGGTGACCGCGCTGGCCGGCATCCGCAGAGAGCTCCAGGAGTTGATCCGCTTGCTGGGGGGCCAAACCAGTTGAATACGTCGGGACGTGGCGCAGTCTGGTAGCGCACCTGAATGGGGTTCAGGGGGTCGGAGGTTCGAATCCTCTCGTCCCGACCAGTAATATCAAGGGCTTACGGCGACGGCTGTAGGCCCTTCGTTTTGTTTTTGACGTTCGGGGTTCCTCGCGGGGTTCCTCGTTCTCTTTCATTAGGTGGGGTTCCTCTCCGGGTTCTCTCTGGGTCACCCGTCGGCGTTAAGGTGGGTGACGGACCCCACGGCGTGCCATCCCAACCCGTCCGTGATCCAGGACTGCCTCAGTCAGAGCTCGCCGAACTTGTTCAGACCTCTCCGGCCCCCCAACGACCAAGGCGACCCATTCTTCGAGGTCGCCTTGCTTGTGCCGGAAAATGTGTCCCCCAAACGGGGCTCTTTGTCGCCCCTAGACCCGCGAACCCCGGAGCGTCTCTTTGCTATATCCCCACCCCTTGCATGACGGCACGTCGATCACCAAGAACCCGGCACCTTGGTTGGTGTGGAACAGCAGGGGCTTCTCCTCGTCGGCACGAGCCTGGTCTCCGGCCGTCAGCTTCGTCCCACCCACCTCGAGGTCACCGTGGGTGAGGTAGTTGAAGATCCTTCGTCCGGCGGGGTTTTCGATCCTCACCTCTTTGCCCGGGTCGAGGTCACAGCGGTAGATCGTGGCGTCGGTATGGAAGGTCACCACGCCCGGGATCCCCTGACCCGAGGCCACCGGGGTGAGCTTGTTTTTCCAGGCGGCAGGGTCGAAAGACTTCTGGTCGTAGGTCGGCTCCAGCCCCCTCTCGTCGGGGAAGATCCAAATCTGATAGAAGTGCACTGGCTCCTCGGCCAGATTGAATTCCGAGTGCGTGAGCCCCGTTCCGGCAGACATCCGCTGCACGTCGCCCGCACGGATTACCGCTTTGTTGCCCATGGAGTCCTGGTGGGTGACCTCACCCTCGAGCACGATGGTGATGATCTCCATCTCCTCGTGGGGATGGGTTGGGAAGCCTTGGCCGGGTTCCACTACGTCGTCGTTGAATACCCGCAGCGCGCCGAACTGGATGTTGTGCGGATCAAAGTAGTGGGCAAAGGAGAAGAGCCAGTAGGTCTTCAACCAGCCGAAATTATTGAAATGCCGATCGCCCGACTTGATGACTTCAATCATCGTTCTCTCCTAGCAATGACGTGCAGCTAGACTCACAACCGTGTTAGATGCCACAACCGCAGGAGCTCTGCCAGGCCCGTCCGTCGGGGCTCATGATCTTGATGGCGTGGCCCGGGCTATGGCGGTGGCCTTGGGCGCCGTGACCGCAATGGCGTTCGTTGCAATAGCCCCCGTATGCGGCCACAGGGGACCAGTCAGGGCTGACCGGAGGCAGAACTGGGCAGTCGGAGGCGAACTCGTCGGCTGCGTAGACGATCTCGCCACCCACAATAGTCATGACGCTTTCGAGCCCCCTTACACGGTCCTCCTCCACGGTCATGTAGTCCTCGCTCAACACAGCGAGATCGGCCCAGTAGCCTTCGGAGAGCTTCCCCTTCTCGGAGTCCTCGTTGCTGAACCACGCCGAACCGCTCGTCCAGAGCGAGAGTGCCTCTTCGCGACTCAGCCGGTTTTCGGGTTTGTTCAGCTTAAGCCCGCCCACGCCCTTGCCCGAGGTGAGCCACCACAGGCAGGTCCAGGGGTGGTAGCTGGCGACGCGGGTGCCGTCGGTGCCCGCGCCGAGCGGCAGGCCCATCCTCAGGATCTCACGGATCGGGGGGCGGCCCTCGATGGCCTCCTTCCCGTACCGCCGCATGAAGTACTCGCCCTGATAGGCCATCCGGTGCTGGATGGCCACGCCGCCGCCCAGCGCCTGGATGCGCTCCAGGTTCTTTGGGGTTACCGTCTCGGCGTGGTCGATGAACCAGCGCAGGCCATCAAAAGGGATTTCCCGGTTGACGCGCTCGAAGACGTCCAGAAACCGACCGATGCTCTCATCATAGGTGGCGTGGATGCGCCAGGGCCAGCGGGCCTTGGCCAGGTTTCCCACCACCTCTTCGAGTTCGCTCTCCATGACCGGTTTGAGATCCGGGCGGGGCTGGAGGAAGTTCTCGAAGTCTGCCGCCGACCAGACGAGGTTTTCCCCTGCGCCGTTGACCCGCAGCATCTCGTTGCCCTCCCCAGGGCGGGTCAGGGAGAGCCAGCGGGTGTAGTCGGCGATCTCCTCTCCCGGTTTCTGCGCGAAGAGGCTGTAGGCCATGCGGACCGTCAGCTGATTCCTCTCCGCCAGGTGTTTGACCACCCTGTAGTCCTCTGGATAGTTCTGGCCTCCGCCCCCGGCGTCCGAGGCGCTGGTGACGCCAAACCGGTTGAGCTCCCGCATGTAGTGGCGCGTGGAGTTGACCTGGTCCTCGAAAGACAGTTTGGGGGCCTGACTGATGGTGGAGTAGAGAATCAGCGCGTTCGGTTCGGCGATGAAAAGCCCGGTGGGTCTTCCCGAGGCGTCCCGACAAATCAGGCCGCCGAGCGGGTTGGGGCTCTCCTCGTCGATGCCGAGCGCCCGCAGGGCAGCCCGATTCAAGAGAGCGCAATCGTAGAGATGGAGCACGAACACCGGTGTGTCGGGGGCGGCAGCGTTGATCTCGTCCAGGCTCGGCATCCGCCCCTCCGCGAACTGAAACTCCGACCAGCCCCCGATCACCCGTACCCACTGGGGCGGCGGCGTGCGCAACGCCTGTTCCCGGAGTTGGTCCAACGCCTGGGAGAGGGTGGGCACGCCGTCCCAGCGCAACTCCAGATTGTAGAAGAGCCCGGCCCGGATCACGTGCAGGTGCGAGTCGTTGAGCCCGGGGATGACCCGGCGGCGATGGAGGTCCATCTTTCTTGTCGTGGGACCGGCCCGGGCGAGCACCTCGTCGGCGCCCCCCAGGACGGCGACCCGGCCGTCCTTCACACCCAGTGCCGACACCTCCGGGCGTGCGGAGTCCAGGGTCGTAATCTTTCCGTTAAGCAACGCCATGTCGAGCGTCATTGGGTGCTCCTTGGGTCAGAGAGAAAAGGCGCGGGCGGGCGCAGCCAACGGTGGAAGAGGCGGGTCAGGCCGGGCATGACTGCCCAGGTGAGCAGGGAGACGACGATGGCAGCGATGACCGCTCCCTTCCACCAGCCGGTAAGCTCCAAGAGACGCGCCGGGTCCAACGCACCGTTGACGAGGTGTGCGGTCGGCCAAACCCCAAGCCAGGTCACCACCGCCATCTTCCAGCGGGGCGGATGGCCGAGCTGGCCGGGGTCGGAGAAGAAGGCTTCCAGGCCGTGCAAATCCCGGCGGGCGTATTCTCCCTCCACCATGGGGGCGACTTCCTCCTGCCAGGCGCGGAAGAGGTCGGAGGCGTAAAAGACGTCCCTGTCGGCCTCGTTCGCGAAGGAGCGCAGGATGCCGTATCGACGATCTTCCTGGCCCGGCAGGGGGCGGAGGAGCTG
>QKIM01000484.1 GCA_003249585.1 Deltaproteobacteria bacterium | reverse complement strand
CCACATCGTCACCGCAACTGGTACAAGGGGCCCCTGCTCCACCGCTCCCAACTGTAACGGGAGGGGAGGAGCCCCTCACCTCCCCTGCGGGGAGGATCATCATACAGGGCCGGGTCCCTACCGGGGTCCGGCCCACCCTTTTTCCAAAAAAAATCAGGAAAGCCCAAAAATAGTATATTGAAGCAGGCGATATTCCGTCCCCATGGAATATTCCAAACCCTCGGTGATGAACGACCGACGAGGAGAACACAATGGTCATCAGAAAACTCAAGAGCGTCATCACAGGCATCTGGCCACCGGATTTTCCATCACCCTGGCCGCCTGCTATGGTCCGTCGGATCCAGACTACAGCCCTTCCGGGCAGGTCCGGGACGCCCAGACGATGGAGGGAATCCCAGGTATCGAGGTGTGCGCGGTCCAGCAGACCTACTCCTACTGCGAGACCACCGACACCTACGGTAACTATTCCCTGAACGTGAGTCCGGACATCCACTACGACGACTACCAGATCTGCGTCGAGGACATCGACGGCACGGAAAACGGCTCCTACCAGAGCCAGTGCGCCACCGTCGAAGCCCACACAGAATTCCCGTACGTAAGCTTCGACCTCACCTCGGAGAAATGAGTTCAGGTTCCGAGGGTTCGTGATTGGCTGAAGAGGGGGGGAGAGGGGGGAGCGGCTAGAAGCCGTAGTTCAGGGTGTAGTCGGCGCAGGAACCGGCGCCGGAGTAGTAGATGACCCTGAAGAGGATAAAGCCTGAGTCATCGGTGGCGCTGAGGGCGTTGGGATCCAGCTCGATGTACTCGTCGGTGTTGCTCCAGTTCATGCTGCAGCAGCCGGGAATGTCCTCATAGGTGTCGTCGTAGGAGTTGGAGTCGCAGGTGACCTCCTGGCCATTCTCGCTGGCGGCCAGATAGTACATGCACAGGTCGTAGTCGTGACCGGCGGGGATGTTGGTGAGCTCGGCCCAGGGGGTGAAGACGCTGAAGGTCTTGTCCTGTACGGTGGCCATGAACCAGTCCTCTTCGTCGAAGTCGGGGGTGAGGGTGTCGGTGAGGGTCATGGGGCCGTTGTCGCCGTCGTCGTATTCGCCGAGGTCGTTGAGGTGGTAGTAGTCGTCCTCGGTCACGCCCTCGCAGGTCATGGCGTCCGTGCCATCACACAGCAGCAGCCCGTCACCACAGGCGCAGTCGTCCAGCTCATCGCCGGGGAGGCTGGAACAGCCACCGCAGGTGTTGGTGCCGGGGTCGTCGCAGATCAGGGACTCGCCGTCGCCGGCGCAGACCAGGTAGCCACAGTCGCCGCAGTCATCGTAGAGCGTCCCTGTGAGCTCACTGCAGCCGCCGCAGCTGTTGGCGCCGGGGTCGTTGCAGACGATGGACTCGTTGTTGGCGGAGCACTCCTTGGTGCCGCAGACGCCGCAGTCGTCTCCGAGGGTGCCGTAGAGCACGTCGCAGCCGCCGCAGGCGTTGGTGCCGGAGTCTTCGCAGATGACGTTGGTGTTGTCGGCGGGGTCGCACACATAGGTGCCGCAGTCACCGCAGGCGTCGCCCACAGCGTTGGGGAGATCACCACAGCCGCCGCAGGCGTTGGAGGTGACATCGCTGCAGATCAGGCCGTCGGTCCCGTCACAGGACCAGGTCCCGGAGTTGCCACAGCCGCAGTCGCCGCCCACGGTGCCCGGGAGGGTGTTGCAGCCGCCGCACTCGTTCTGGGCGTCTTCGTTGCAGACCATGGTGCCGTCATTGGCGCTGGAGCACTCCCACACGCCGCAGGTGCCGCAGGCCTCGCCCTGGGGATGCTCGAGCTCGCCGCAGCCGCCGCAGTCGTTGAGGGCCTGCTTGTTGCAGACGACGGTCTCGGTACCGCTGCAGGACCAGACCCCGCAGGTGCCGCAGGCATCGCCCAGGGTCTCGGGGAGATCGAAGCAGCCGCCACAGCCGTTGTCGGCCTTGGCCTCGCAGGTCACGGCGTTGTCGCCGTCGCAGACGTACTCCATGCAGTCGCCGCAGGAGGCTCCTGGAGGGGCGTCGAGGCGGCCGCAGCCACCACAGTCGTTGACACCGGGATCGTTGCAGCGGACGGCGTCGAATCCGTCACAGATATAGGCACCGCACTCACCGCAGGGAGTCCCCACGGCGGTGTCCAGCACCATGGTGCCGCCACAGTCATTGAAAGAGGTGTTGTTGGAGTTGTTGCTCGAGCTCGAGTCATCGTCGCAGCCCAACACGGCGATAAGCATAACAAGGAAAAAGCGTTTCATGTATGGTACCTTCCTGTACGGTGCGCCGGACCGCGAGATCCGGCCGGTGACAAGTGGAGGCGTCGCCTCCTCTCCCATTGAGAAATGGTGTACCCATAGCAGAATTTTTCTGATTTTCAATATAAATTTGGCTTTTTGGTGGCTACTTGTGCTGATCCCCCCGGGAGGCCCCCTTCCTGGGGATCAGTCGATGGGGCGGGTACAGGTGGGAGTGCAGATAGGCCCAGCCGGGACTCGCCGGATAGGTGACGAAGTCGAGCTGCGAGGTTGCGGGACCGGGTCTTCTCAGGTTGACGATCAGGTAGCCCATGGTGCGGATCACCTGATGCCCTTCGAGGAGCTGCCTGGCCAGAGCACCGCGGACCAGCCGCTCGGGGACCAGGTAGAGGGCGGCCATACCGTGCCGGGAGGTCGCCGCGCTCCTGATCGTTTTGCGATCGAGATAGTAGCGGAACTGGGGTGAGGAGAGGGACCGCGGGTGGATCTGCACCAGGTCGCCGGGTCTCGTCATGGACCGCATGAGCTTCGCCAGGAGGACGGCGTCGAGGCGCGCGCGCCGGGGAAAGGGGGCGCCGCGCCGAACATCGCCTCTAAGCCCGTAGCTCACGCCTCTCGCCTCCCCGATGATCTGCACCTGATACCGCGCGGCCACGAGAACAAGGAGCACCGCGGGCAGCGCCAGCCATCTCAGTCCGAGGCGCCGGCGCCCGGGCAGAGGCAATCCCCCGGGCCACCGCCCGCTGATCAGCGCCCACAGCCGGCGAGCACCCGCGAACAGCCCGACCCCCGCGGCCACGGCCACCGCAGGAGACAGGTAGTGCAGGAAGAAGGAGTGTATATAGGCGCCCGCGCGAAACGCGAGAAAATACAAGACCGTGCCGAAAAAGAAGGTGAAGACCACAGGGTCCATGCGGAAGCGCCGCGTGAGCTCCCAGAGGGTCCACAGCAGCGCGGGGAGGGCGGCCACCACCCCGAAATACAGCTGCACGCGCGCCAGGGTTCGCTCGTAGAGCACCGGATAGGTCACCTTGATGGAGCCCATTCCGGCACGGTAGCGCGCCAGCCCCGCCAGGCCGTCGTGCTCGGCCCAGGCGTTGAGCCACAGCCACAGCCCCGCGAGGAGGGCCGCCGTGAGGAGCGCTGTCACCCCGAAGACCAGGGGCTTTCGAGGCGGTCTCGCCAGGGCGTCCAGCCCGATGAAACCCGCCAGGATAAAGCCCGGCCAATCGGTGAAACCCGCGGCCAGAAGGGCCGCGATGAGTCCGATCAGCGACCATTTTCCGCCGCCGTCATACCGCAGACGGTCCAGAAACCACAGCGCGGCGAGGGCGAAGGCGATGATGGGGGCCTCGTAGTTGGGCATGCTCCCGTACTCGATGACCATGGGGGAGAGCCCGAAGATCAACCCCGTGAGGAGGGCTGCGCCGGGACCGTACCGCCGTCGCACCAGGGCATACAGGAGCAGCACCGACAGGAGGGTGAAGAAGATGGGGACCAGTCGGGCTGAGGACTCCCGTTCCCCAAAGAGGTGAAAGGAGACAGCCACCATCATGTTGATGAGGGGCGGGTGGTGCCAGTGGACCACCCAGGGCTCCCCGGACCGTCGTTCGCCCTGGTTCTTCATGGGCAGAAAGCCGGTCTCCACGAAGCCGTG
>QKIM01000005.1 GCA_003249585.1 Deltaproteobacteria bacterium | reverse complement strand
GCAGCCACCTATCCCTTCATCGCTCGCGGCGTAAGCACCCTGAGCGCCGCGATCTGGGCGCCGGCGGTCATTCTTCTCGCCCTCGTCCTGGTGCTCAGCATCTACGCCCTCGGGAGAATACGCACCGACTCATGAAGCACGACCCTGTCATCCGCATTGAAGGCGCCCGTGAACACAACCTCAAGGACCTGACCCTATCCATCCCGCGCGACCAACTGGTGGTCATCTGCGGTCCTTCCGGGAGCGGCAAATCCACCCTGGCCTTCGACCTCATCTACGCCGAAGGTCAGCGGCGGTACGTCGAGAGCCTGAGCGCCTATGCCCGTCAGTTTCTGCCCCAGCTGGACAAGCCCAAGGTCGACAAGATCGAGGGCCTCTCTCCTGCCATCTCCATCGAGCAGCACGCTGCATCCAAGAATCCCCGCTCAACCGTGGGAACCGTGACCGAGATCTACGATTTTCTCCGGGTCTTCTTCGCCCGCCTGGGGACCCCCCACTGCCCCGTCTGCGACAGCCCCATCTCAGCGCAGACGGCGGATCAGATCATCGAAGACATCATGGCCCGCCCCGAGGGGAGCCGCTTCCTCGTCTGCGCCAGGCTCGTGGAGAACCTCAAGGGGACACACAAGGATCTTCTGGACACCTTGCGCAAGGCAGGATTCGGGAGGGTCATCGTCGACGGCACACCGGCGAGCCTCGAGGCCGTCCCCCCCCTCGCCAAGACCACGAAGCATACCATCGATCTGGTGGTGGACCGCCTCACCCTCCGGCCCGGTATTCGCAGCCGCCTGGCCGACTCCGTGGAGACGGCCCTCACCTGGGGAGAGGGGGCCCTTCGGATCGAGGAGCCCGAAGGAGACTCTATCCTCTACTCCACCTCCGCGGTCTGTACGGAGCACAGGATCAGCCTCCCCTCCCCCTCTCCGCAGCTCTTCTCCTTCAACTCGCCCCAGGGCTCCTGCCGGCGCTGCTATGGACTGGGCAGCGTCAGTTTCTATGATCCCGAGCTCTATGCTCCGGATCACGGGCTGTCCATCGACGCGGGCGCCATCCAGCCCCTCCAGGGCCCCCTCATGCGCGCCTTCAGGTCCGCACTGGTCCAACTGGGGAAACGGTGGGGGTTCACCCTCTCCACTCCGCTGAACCGCTTCCCCGCCCAGGCGCTGGAGGCCCTTTTTCATGGAGACGGCAGCGCCAGCTGGCCCGGGATGACAAAACTGCTTGAGCGGGGTGAGAAGCTGGGGCAGGCGTTCTATGAGAAACTCGGCATGTACCGTCAGAACACGCCCTGCCCTGCCTGTGAGGGGACCCGACTGCGCCCGGAGGCCCTCGCGGTGAAGATCGACGGGATCAACATCCATCAGTTCACCTCCCTCCCCATCGAGGATGCCCTTTTGTGGGTCACCAGCCGACAATACTCGGGCCCCAAGGCCATCATCGCCGATCCGCTGTTGAAAGAACTCACGCACCGGCTCCGCTTTCTGCACCGGGTAGGACTCGACTACCTCTCCCTCTCCCGCGAGATGGCCACGGTCTCAGGTGGTGAATCCCAGCGCATTAGGCTCGCCAGCCAGCTGGGAACTGGGCTCGTCGGGGTGACCTACGTCCTCGACGAGCCCACCATAGGGCTGCACCAGAAAGACAACCTGCGCCTCCTGGACACCCTCAGGGAGCTGCAGGCGCGGGGAAATACGGTCCTTGTGGTCGAGCACGACGAACAGACCATCCTCACCGCCGACCATGTCATCGAGCTGGGACCGGGCTCCGGGCGACTGGGGGGGGAGATCGTCTTCGAGGGCGCTGTGTCGCGGCTGCTGCGCAGCGCCGACAGCCTCACGGCACGCTACCTGCGGCGGGAACTGAGCGCCCCGCGCCCCGAAGGTCGCCGCGCCGGTGAAGGGGCCATCACCCTCGTCGGGGCGACGACCCACAACCTCAAGTCCCTGAGCTGCCGGTTTCCCCTGAAGGCCCTCACCTGCGTCACCGGAGTCTCGGGCAGCGGAAAATCCTCCCTGGTCATGGACACCCTCTACCGGCACCTGGCTCGCGCCAAGGGCATAAAGGCGGGAACCCCCGGGCCGGTCAACCAGATAACGGGCGCCGAGGCCATCGAGAAGATCATCGTCATCGACCAGAGCCCCATCGGGAGGACCCCCCGCTCCAACCCGGCGACGTACACCAAGATCTTTGATGACATCCGGGGGATCTTCGCAGGACTGCCCGAGGCCAGGGTCCGTGGCTACGACAAGGGGCGGTTCAGTTTCAACGTCAAGGGAGGGCGATGCGAGGCCTGCGGTGGAGACGGAGAGATCAAGGTGGAGATGCACTTCTTGCCCGATGTCTCGGTCACCTGCGACATCTGCCGGGGGCGGCGGTACAACCGCGAGACCCTGGAGATCACCTACCGCGATCGCACCATCGCCGACGTGCTCACCATGACGGTCCTGGAGGCCCTGGAATTCTTCAGCGCCTACCCCGCGCTCAAACGCAGACTGGAAGTGCTGCGGGAGGTGGGGCTGGAGTACCTGCAGCTGGGGCAGCCCGCCACGACCCTCTCCGGCGGGGAAGCCCAGCGCATCAAGATCAGCCGAGAGCTGGGGAAGCGCTCCCTGCCGGGCACCATCTACATCCTCGACGAACCAACCACCGGGCTGCACATGCACGAAGTCGGCAAGCTCATCGAGGTGCTCCACTCTCTGGTCCGCAAGAAGGCCACGGTGGTCCTCATCGAACACAACCTCGACGTCATCGCCGCCTCGGACTACATCATCGATCTCGGTCCCGGTGGCGGGCACAATGGCGGGAACATCCTCGCCCAGGGGACCCCCGAGGAGATCGCCGCGCACCCAGACTCCATCACCGGTGCTTTTCTCAAGCAGGCCGTCGACGTCATCCTGTAGACCCCGTCATGGAAATGCTCTCTCTCCCCAAACGCCTCGTCGCTCGCCTCTTCCCTGGCCTCGAGTTCCGGGAGACCTTCATCACGCTCTCCGGCTGCTTCCTGCTCGTCCTCTTCCTGTACCACGGCAGAGCGAGCCATTTTGCCCACCACCTGCCTGATCTCGCGGGCTCCCTCTCACCCGGGCAGGCCGCCATGGGAGGCTATGTCTACAGTCACATGGTCTCCTTCGTGCTGCTCTTTCTCATCCCACTCGGGCTCATCACGCTTGTCTTTCGGGAGAACCCACAGCAGTGGGGACTTCAGTTCACCGGGAGCCGAAAAGAGTTTCTCATCGTCGTGGGCATGTACCTGGCCTTTGTGCCCGTCCTTGTCTGGATCTCCTCCAGCGCCGGATTCCAGTCCAAATACCCCAAACTGAAGATTATCAAGGACAACGCCCAGCTCTTCTTTTTGTACCAGGGATTCTATCTGGTCAAATGGCTCGCCTGGGAGTTTTTCTTCCGGGGCTACCTGCTGTTCGGGTTTGCACGCAAATATGGCCATGCCGCCATCCTCTTCACCACCATGCCCTTCGTCGTCGTTCACCTGGGAAAACCCCAGGGCGAAATCTTCGGAGCCATCGCCGCAGGGTTCATCCTCGGGCGCCTCGCACTCTCGGGGAAGTCCATTTTCCCCGGCGTCTGGCTGCATTTCATGGTGGCGGGCACCATGGATTTCCTCACCTGCACCTTCTGGAAGTGATCGGGATCACAGTCTGGGCAGTCGACCACGTTCGCGGAGGATCTCCGCGGTACGGTTGACCATGTCGAGGGGACTCGAACAGCCGGCGACCGGGTCGCCAAACCGACCATCCATGCACTGGCCGGCGATCTGCGCGGCCACCCCGCCAGAGGGAATCAGGGCCAGCACGGGCTTGCCATAATTCCAGGCATACGCGGCCTCGGAAAGCGTCCCCGTCGCCCCGGCGATGACCAGGACGACTTCGCCCCCAAGGGCCACCATGGCGTTGCGAGCGTAG
>QKIM01000099.1 GCA_003249585.1 Deltaproteobacteria bacterium | reverse complement strand
AGCGCCACATGCGGCGAGACGTGTACGGACCAGTGCACCATGGGCCAGACCCGCTGCCACGACGGCTCCCAGCTGGAAGAGTGCGTCACGGTCGAGGCCGATGGCGCTCTGTGCCTCCAGTGGGTCTTCGGCGAGACCTGCACCCCGGGCTCCGAGTGTTCGGAGAGCGGCGGCGCCGCCCAGTGCGTGGCCACCTGTACCGATGAATGCACCGAGGGGGAGACCCGCTGCACCAGCGACGGGCTCGGGGTCCAGACCTGTGTCGTGTACACGTCGGGGTGCACCCGGTGGGTGGATCCGGTGACCTGCACCCCCCCGGCGACCTGCATGGAGACCGGCGAAGGGACGGCCGCCTGCGGGTCCTGTGACGGCTGCACCGCGGGCGCCCTGCGCTGCTCGGACAGCGCCCTCACCGTGGAACGCTGCGAGGCCTTCGGGGAGTGCACACAATGGACCGCCGACGAGAGCTGTGCCCTCGACGAGATCTGTGCCGGAGGGGGAACAGAGCCCCCCGCCTGCGTGGCGTGTCTGGCCTGCACCGCGGGCGACATGCGCTGCTCGGAGAACAGAGACGGCATCGAGGCATGCAGGACCGACACCCACGGCTGCACACGGTTCGAGCCGGACCAGCCCTGTGATCCGGGGCTGCTCCTGGCCTGCGACGACGCGGACGGGACCCCCGGGTGCACCCTCCAGGGAGACTCCTGCCCCGCCCCCTTCCCCATCGCCCTCCCCTTCCACCTGGAACTCCCGGATATGACCGGTTTCACGAGCACCATCGACTACAACCACTACCTCTGTGGGTACAACGGATACTCCAAACCGGATTTCTATCTCTCGGCCTGGCTCCTGGCAGGCCAGCGCATCCACTTCTACGAGACCGGCACCGCCGACGCGGGGCTCGCCATCTCCCAGAACTGCCGAAACGACAGCTGCCTCGCCAACGAAGACGACACCCAGGACCTCGTGTACGACGTCACCGCAGACGGCACCTACATCTTCATCTTCGAGGAGACCTCGGGGGCGGGGACCGTCTCCCTGCACATCGAGGAGGTCCCCTCCATCTGCACGGCGAACGAATCGGAGCCCAACAACAGCGTGGGCGAGGCCGACACCTTCACGGGCGTCCCCGACTACTACTGCCACTTCCTCACCTCGGGCACGGACCAGGACTGCGTCGAGCTCACGATCCCCGTGGGCGGAGGCTCCCTCCTGGCCGAGACGGGCTCCGCCTACGGCATGACCACCTGCCCGGGGGACACGTACCTGGAACTCATCAGCGACAACGGCGTGACCCTCTTCAGTGACGACAACGACGGCACCGGCAACTGCTCCCTCATGGATCCCTCGGCCGACGCCGAGGTCCGGTACCTCACCGAAGGCACCTACTCCCTGTGCATACGCCCCACCTACTCCTACCAGGGCATCTCGGGCCGCATCGCCACCCATGTCCGGGTCGACGCTCCCGGCTTCACCCAGGCCCTCTTCGAGGACTTCGAGGGGACCACCTTCCCGCCCGCCGGGTGGGAAGCGCTCAGTTCGGGCACGGCCACCACCTCCGGCTGGGTCTCCGACGACCAGGCGGGAAACCATCGGGCCCAGGTACAGACGGCCAGCAGCGACACGGGCGTCACCTTCACCCTCAGGACGGCCTCCGCCGACCTTTCAGGCGCCACGGGGGCGGTGCTGCAGTTCATCACCGACAACGCCTGCGGCTACTCCAACTCCACGACCATCTACTACTCCACCGACGACTTCAACACCGCCACCTCCCTGTGGACCGACTCCTACTCCACGGATCCCCTCAGGCAGATGCAGCTCGCCATCCCGGCCATCGTGCTGGGCCAGCCCAACGTCCGGTTCGCCTTCGTGGTGACCGACAACTATAACTACGGCGAGTGCCGCTGGTCCGTGGACGACATCCTGATCGCCGTCTGGTGACCCCAACCCGCCCCTTGGGCAGAAACGGAAAAGACCCCATGCGCTCCTCCCTCCTTGTTCCCCTCGTGCTGCTCGGGCTCCTCGCCTGCACGAAGAACGCCCCGGAGACCCGGACCACCAAAGAGGACAGCCCCACGGTCCCGAAACAGACCGACACCACAAACACCCCGCCCCCCAAGGTACTGACCTGTCAGGAGCTCTTCGGGGGGATGATCCACACGAGAAGCAGCACACCCGGTGGACGCGAATCGGCAGGAAGCACCAAGATCCGCACCGTGTTCACGGTGAAGACGGCCCAGGCCTTCGCGGACCTCAAGGGGCGGGTTCCCAGGAACTACATCTCCAAGGGACCGTCAAGGCCCAACACGGACCCCATCCTCACCGCCACCGTCCCGGACTTTGCAAAGCGCATGCTGGTGGTCGTGGAGTACGACTACATGTGGACCAAACCCGTGGTCGAGGGCGTGACCCGCACGGCAGGCTCACTGAACGTCAAGGCCCGGTTCGCCGAGAAGCCCCCCATCGTCCAGCACGCCTACGGCGTCGGCTCCTACACCGCCGTGCTGTGCGATCGGACCGACGAGGCCCCGAGGCTGGTCCCGTGACGTCCCCAGGCCTCCCCGACCTGCACCGCCATCTGGACGGGTCCCTGCGTCCCTCCACCCTCGCGAGGCTCGCCCGGGAAGCCGGCATCGCGCTGCCGGTCCAGCCGCGCTTCACGCCGGGCATGGGGCTCGATCAGGCCCTGGCCTGCTTCTCCCTCACCCTCTCGGTGCTCAAGTCGCCGGACGCGGTCCGCCTCGTAGCCTCCCAGATCGCCGAGGACGCCCTCGCCGAAGGTGTGACGACCCTGGAGCTCAGGTTCGCCCCGCAGCTGCACGGGGGAGCGCCCCCCGCGGTCATCGTCGACGCCGCGCTGGAGGGGCTGGCGGGCCGCGGTGGGCTCATCCTCTGTGGTCTGTATGGCGAGCCCCCCGACCTCCTCTCGCGGCTGGTGGCCATCGCCGCGGACCGCCCCGGGGTGGTGGGCCTCGACCTGGCCGGCGGCCCCCTGCCCTCCCACGACTTCTCCATGTCCGACTACGAGCACCCCTTCGCCGCCGCCCGGGAGGCCGGGCTGGGCTGTACGGTCCACGCAGGCGAGGGGCGCCCGCCCGCCGAGATCCGGGTCGCCGTGGAGCTGCTCGGCGCCCGGCGCATCGGCCACGGCACCACGCTGCTCGAGGATCCCGAGGTCGTGGCCCTCCTGCGCCACGAGGAGATCACTGTGGAGGCGTGCATCACCTCCAACTGGCATGTGGGGGCCATCGCCGACCCCATGGACCACCCCGCCGCCCGCTGGCTCGACCAGGGAGTCCGCGTGACCTTCTGCTCCGACAACACCCTGCTCTCGGCCACCACCGCTGCCCGCGAACACGAGCTGGCGGCCGCCCTGCCGGGCATGACCCCGGCGCTGTGGAACCGGGCCGTGGAGTGCGGCCACCAGGCCCGCTTCACGCGCTCCTGATTCCGATATCGCCAATTCGCGACGGCTCAAGGAGAGGTTCATGTTCCTGTTGTTCTCCGCGTTGTCCCTTGCGTGCTCCCTTCTGGGGGTTGCATCCGACAGCACCGCCCCTTCCAAAAGGCCACCCGCCACATCCCGGGTGACGACAAAGTCCGCTGAGCCCGCCCCGGTCTCCTTCATCTCCGCGACGGAGCTGCACCACGGCGTCACCGGTGTGCCCCTTCGAGAGGGACAGACCTCCCTGAAGATCGGGGTCCTCACGGCCGGGTTCTCCCATGGTCTCACAGACCGGCTCGAGCTGGGACTCACCTGGTTCCCCCCCGTGTTCCTCTACGGTCTCGCCAACGCGGTCATGTTCCAGGGAGAGGAGGCCGGGCTGACCAAAGACGAGGCCGAGCGCCACATGCTCCTGGGCCTCGTGCCCCTGGGCCTCCACGCGAAATATGCCCTCTACAGGGGCGACTCCTGCACCG
>QKIM01000276.1 GCA_003249585.1 Deltaproteobacteria bacterium | reverse complement strand
CTGCACGATGAGCGGACAAGATTGTTCATCAATTCGGGGCATGACAAGGATGAGGTTGAGACAAGGGCTGATGCCTTTGCCGCCCAGACGTTGATTCCGCCCAAATATGACGAGAGGCTTCAAAATGTAACCTCCGAAGAGCAAGTTCTGATGCTGGCGCAGGAGCTTGATGTGTGTCCGGGGATTGTTGCCGGTCAATATCGTTTTCGCACCAAGCAGTGGCGACGGTTTTCAAAGCTCATTCGGCGTATTGACGTGACGATGCTCAAATAATCATTTTTAGACAATATCAGCGAGTTGTTCAGGAATTCACTTCGCGGGGGCGTGCCGTGGCACGCCCGTACGAAATGCAGCAGACTCACGGCGCGGGGACGAGGCAGAGGGCCTGGGTGGGGGAGGCGGGTTCGGTGCCCAGGGGGGCGGTGGCGCGGCGGGTGAGGCCCGCCAGATGGGAGATGACGAGGCCGTAGTTGGTGATGGGGACACCGCACTCCACGGCCTCGGCCACCCGCGAGAGGAGGGTGCGCCGGGTGACCATGCAGCCCCCGCACTGGATGATGAGGGCGTAGGCGGTGAGGTCCAAAGGCCAGTCTCGGCCGCTGCGGACCTCGATCTCGAGCTTTTTACCCGTGTAATCTTCGAGCCAGCGGGGGATCTTGACCCGGTCGGTGTCCTCGCCCACGGGGCGGTGGGAGCACAGCTCGGCCATGAGGATCCGGTCGCCGTCCCCGAGGCGGTCGATGGCTTCGAGCCCGCTGCGGTAGATGCCCAGGTCGCCCTTGTGGCGGGAGAAGAGGATGGAGAAGGTGGTGAGGGGGATGTGATCGGGGACGATGCGGGCGACCTCCTCGATGGACTGGGAGTCCGTCACCACGAGTTGGGGTGTCTGGGGCCCCGAGGCGGTGGGGTCGTAGGCGCCGGAGGTTTCGAGGATCCTTGTCAGTTCGGTCTCGCGGCACACCACGCTGGGGACGCCCGCGTCCAGGAGCTCCCGGATGGTCTGGACCTGAGACCCGATGATCCTGCCCTTCGGGATCTCTTCGTCCGAGGGGATGACCAGGACCACGGGCTGCCCGGGGCGCACGAATTCCGAGATGATGGGAGGAGCCGCCTCGGCGGTCTCCACGAGCCGGGCCAGGAGGGTTCGCGTCTCCTCGAATCCCGTCCCCGTGAGGGTCTCCGTTGCCACCACCTCGCACCCCCAGCGCTCGCGGAGCGCCTTGACCAGGCGGTCCGGCGTCCCGTCGGCCTCGCAGAGGAGATCCCGCTTGGTGACTGCGGCCAGGAAGGGGATCCGGCGCGTGCGCAGGGTCTCGACCAGATCGTCCTCCCAGATCCCCGCGGTCCCCTTCTCGCACAGGACGACCGCGAGGTCGGCCCGCTTGAGGGTGGCCATGGTCTTCCCGGTGCGCGCTCTGCCGAGCTCGCCTGCGTCGTCGATCCCGGCGGTGTCCATGAGGACGACGGGGCCCACGGGCTGCAGCTCATGGGCCTTCTCCACGGGATCGGTGGTGGTGCCGGGCAGGGCGGAGACGATGGAGAACTCCTGCCCGAGGAAGCGGTTCATGAAGGAGGACTTGCCGGCGTTTCGTCGGCCGAGGAGGGCGATATGGATGCGGTTGGAGCGGGGGGTGCTATGCATTGCTGACTTCCTGAGGCGGGGGGACGAGGGCGTGCCCTGCTCCGCCGGCGACGGTGAGGCCCAGGTTCTCCAGGGTCGAAGGGACCGCCAGAAAATGCCAGCGGGAGGTGTCCGTGGCGGCCTTCTTGGGGTAGAGCGCGTACTGCTCGCGGTATTTTTCCGGAGTGAGGTTGGCCATGAAGACGTTGCAGCCCGCCAGGAGCAGGGCCTCGCGTCCACCTCCGCCGATGCTGTCGAAGGCGGTGGTGGCCGGGATGTGGGCCCAGGGGGCCAGGATCCGCAGCAGCGCCATGGCCCGGTGGAACACCCCGGGGCGGTCGGCGAAGCTGTTGCGGAGCATCCCCGGCTCAGGGGGAATGTAGGGGCCGGAGCCGATCATGCCCGGGCGCTGCGCCACGGTGAAGAGGATGTCCCGGGCCAGATCCTCGAGGGTCGATCCGGGGAGCCCCATGATGAACCCCGTGCCCACCTGAAAGCCCGCCTCCCTGAGCGCCTCCAGGGCGGCGAGGCGCCGCTCGAGGGCCGAGTCGGGGTGGAAGCGGGCGAAGAGCTCGGGGTTTGACGTCTCGAACCGGAGCAGGAAGCGGTCCGCTCCGGCCTGGTGGAGGGCGTGGTACGCCTCGGGCGGCATCTCCCCCAGGGAGAGGGTCACCACCAGGGCCGTCTCGCGGGTGATCCGCTCCACGAGGCGGCACAGGCGCTCCGTGTCGAAGGCGGGATCCTCCCCGCCCTGCAGGACCACGGTGCGGTAGCCGAAGGAGGGGAGCATGCGGGCCCGGGCCATGATCTCCGAGTCGGACATGGTGTAGCGGTGCGCCTGATGCGCGCCGGCCCGGATGCCGCAGTACAGGCATCGGCGGGGACAGCGGCTGGAGATCTCGATGATCCCCCGCAGGTGTATACGGCGGCCGAACAGCTCCTCCCGACGCTGACGGGCCATGCGTGCCAGGGGGAGGGTGAAGGCCTCGTCGTCCAGGATGGGCACGAGTGCCCCGGGGGTGAGGGCGTCGGGGAGCTCCAGCGTCCTCAGCGCGGGGGGAAGGTTTTCGGCGTCGATGACGAGCTCGAGGTTGCTCATGGCGCGGCCACCCTTTCAGACGAAGATGTCCCGTTCCCCGTTTTCCAGGCGTTGCAGGAGCCGATCCAGCAGCGGATTGGGCTTGCCCTCGGTGCGCAGGCGTCCGATGACCTCCTCGCCCAGGCGGCGGGTCTCGGGGGAGGCGTAGTCGGTGAGGTACTCGCGCAGCGTGAGGATGGCGTTGGGGCCGCACTTTAAGGCGATGTCGCCGGGTTTCGCCAGATCCATGAAATCCTGTCCCGTGCGGCCAACCCGGTAGCAGCTCGTGCAGAAGGAGGGGACGTACCCGTGCTCGAGGATGTCGCGGACCACCTCGTCTAGGCTCCGGTGGTCACCCAGGGAGAACTGCTCCAGGGCCTCGTCGTTGCTGTAGCCGCCGGGGTTTGTGCGGGAGCCGGCGCTCACCTGGCTGATGCCCAGGTCGAAGCCGCGGCGGCGGATGGCCGGGGACTCGCGGGTGGAGAGGATGAGCCCGGTGTAGGGGACCGCCAGCCGCAGGATAGCGATGATACGCAGGAAGGCCGCGTCGTCCACGGGGTGGGGGGGCGTCGAAGAGATCTCGCACCCCTGCGCGGGCTCGAGGCGTGGTACGGAGATGGTGTGGGGGCCGATGCCGTGGGTCTGCTCCAGATGCTCGATGTGGGAGAGCAGGGCGAGCACCTCCCATTTGTAGTCGTAGAGCCCGAAGAGGACCCCGATGCCGATGTCGTCGAGGCCGGCGGCCATGGCGCGGTCGGGAGTCCCCAGCCGGTAGGCGAAGTCGGCCTTGGGGCCGCGCCTGTGGAGCTGCTCGTAGGTGGCCCGGTGGTAGGTCTCCTGGAAGAGCTGGAAGGTCCCCACCTCGGCGTCCTTGAGACGCAGGAACTGCTCGTCGGTGAGGGGGGCGATGTTCACGTTGAGGCGCCGGATGCCTCCCTTGCCGTCGTCCACCGCGTAGATGGTGCGGATGGCGTCGAGGATGTGTTCGAACTCCTTGGGGGTGCAGCTCTCGCCGGAGACCACCAGGGCGCGGCGCTGTCCCGTGGCCAGGAGGGACCGGGTCTCCTGCTCGATCTCCTCCATGGTCAGCCGCGTGCGCGGCAGGTGTCTGTTGGACACGCGGAAGGCGCAGTAGGCGCAGTCGTTGGCGCAGTAGTTGGAGATGTACAGGGGGGCGAAGAGGACGATGCGATCCCCGTAGATGGAGTGCTTGACGGCGCGGGC
>QKIM01000090.1 GCA_003249585.1 Deltaproteobacteria bacterium | reverse complement strand
CCTTTCCTCCCCCGCTCCCACCGGATCAACCGAGCTTTGGGGTGGGCCCGGGCGTGGTTGGGAGCTCCACGTCGCACCTTGGGTCTGCGCTGACTGGGAGGAGCTCCGAGAGCCCACAAAGAATCCCATTGACCCCAATAGGCAAGAGGCGTATCGTTCGGTGTGTTCGAAGGGCGGCGCGGCTTCATGCCTAACGCTTCCCCGAATACCGGTACCGAGTGGCAGATCTGGAAAGGAGCGGCCTCAGGTAGAGCCGCTCCTTTTACGTTTTCGCCCTCGGCGGCAAAGAGTCACTTCGATGGCAGTAGAACGGCGTCCGAGGCGGATTTCCTTCCTCTCGGGCTCTTCGAACCATCGTCAGTGCGTCACATGGGTCGAAGGCCCAGAGTCTGAGAGGAAAGGAGGTACGCACCATGGCAAAAGGAACTGTGAAGTGGTTTAATGACCAGAAGGGGTTCGGGTTCATCACCCAGGACAACGGGGGGCCGGACGTCTTCGTTCACTTCAGCGCCATCCAGGGACAAGGTTTCAAGACCCTGTCCGAGGGGCAGGCGGTGGAGTTCGAGGTGGCCCAGGGGCCCAAGGGCGCCCAGGCTTCGAACGTCCGCGCCGCCTGATCCGAGGCCGTCACGACGGGAAGAGCGGGTCCCGCGCGGGACCCGCTTTTTTCTTCCTACTCGAGACCGTCGTGCCCCCCCATTTCCCTGACAAACCATCCTAGGAGAGCCTCATGACAGATCAGGTCCCGGTCGTCGGCGGGTCGGTATCGGCCCAGTGCACCAAGTGTCGGAAGGCCACGCGGCATATCGTGGTGTCGGTGGTCGGAGGCGCCCCCGGCCGGGTGGAGTGCACGCTATGCGAAGGCGTACACAACTACCGTAGCCCCCGGTCCGCCGCGACAAGCCGCCCCAAGAAGACCGCAAAGCCCCGCTCGTCGACAGTCGTCCAGGAGTGGGAGACGCACGTCGCCACCCGGGACTCCGGCCGCGCCGTCCCGTACGAGATGACGGGAAGGTACCGCGCCGGCGATCTCCTGAGTCACGGCACCTTCGGCCTGGGGCTGGTGCGCAAGGTGATTCCTCCCAACAAAGTCGAGGTCCATTTTCGCGAGGGGATCAAGCGCCTCGTCTGCGGATCGTAGGCGCCACTCCGGCTGCCGGCTCGGCGGGACGCTCACCGTCCTACTTGGGCTCCAGAGCCTTGACGATCGCCCGGATCATTCGGTTGTAGGGGGTCTCGAGGCCCACGCGCTCCCCGTATTCCACGATCTTCCCGTTGATGAAGTCCACCTCCGTGCGCCGCTTCGCCTCGATGTCCATCAGCATCGAGGGCTTGTGGTCGCCCGCCTTCTGCATGTAGTCCACGGCGTAGGGGTAGTAGTTCCACCCCAGGGAGATCTCGTTCGCCCGTGCGACGCGCACCCCCTCTTTGACGAGCAGGTCCACGATCTGGGAGATGATCGGGTCGCGCATGGCCTGGGCCATCGTCATGCCGGTGGCTGCGCAAACCGGATTCATGCAGGCATTCATGATGGACTTGCGCCACACCATGCTGACGATCTCGTCCGTACGCTCGGTGGGAAGGCCGCTGCGGCTCAGGGCGTCAGCCACCGCCAGGGCGGCGGGCCTCCCGGCGGGGTCGATCTCCTGCAGGTGATGGGGCGGATGGTGGAAGGCCATGTGCACCTGACCGGGCTTCACCAAGGCGCACCCGAAGTTCACCACGGCGCGGAGGACGGACGCGCGCCCCAGGCTCTCCGCCAGCACCAGCTCCGTGTCGATGCCGTTCTGCCAGCTCACCACGGCCATCCCCTCCCGATGAAACGAGTGGATAGCCGAGGCCAGAAGCGGCAGGGCCGTGGCCTTGACGGTGATGATGATGGCGTCGGGTGGGTCCTTGGCCAAATCGTCGACACGCGTCAGCGTCTTGGGAATGGCCTGGCGGAGGTTCTCCGCCCCGTCGATGGAGATCCCCGGATCGCGAGCCGCGTCGAGCAGGCTCGGGACCACGTCGCACAGGGTGACGTCGTATCCGCCCTTGGCCAGGTATGCCGCGACGATGCAGCCCACCGGGCCGGCGCCGACGACGGCGAACTTGCGATACGCAGGTGCTCTCGTTTTCGTCATGGGGTCGCCCTCCTCTCGTTCCCTTCCGGGGTCAGCCGGCGCTCTCCAGCATGCCGAAGGCCTTCGCGTCCAGGATCTTCAACCCCTGCGCGTGCAGGACGTCGATGGCCGCGTCGTTGTCGCTGAAACGGAAGATCATCACGGCGCTGCCCGAAGAGAATCCCGTGAACGCATACATGTACCGGACGTGGACGTTCGCGTCCCGGAGCGGCCTGAGCACCTGCGCCAGGCTCCCCGGCTTATCCTCGATCTCCACCGCCACCACCTCGTCCACCCGAGCCGGGAAGTGGTTCTCCATCATGATGTGCCGCGCCGTAGGCACGTCCGAGACCAAGAGGCGAAGGACGCCGAAGTCGCCGGTCTCCACCAGGCTCAACGCCCGCAGGTTGATGCCGGCCTGGCCCAAGGCATTGGTGACCTCGTACAACCGACCCGGGGCGTTCTCGAGGGAGACGGAAATCTGCTGGAGCTTCATCGCAACCTCCTTCTTGGGGGTACCAGAACGCGATGCGCGGCGAGACTCTCCAGGGGAAGATGCAGCATTCCGGCCCGAATGGGAAGGGTGCGGCACCCGTTTCGCCCGGGCCGGCGCCGAAATCCCGGGCCCTTCGCGACCGGAGGCCGGGGACCCATCCCCCATAACGCAAAAAGGGCCCCCTGGGGAGCCCTCAACTGCGCGACGACAAGTAGGAAAGGCCCTTCAGGCCGGGATCTCGGCGCCCTCGCCGCCCAACTGCGCGACCGAGCGCGTCAGTTCCTCCACGATGGCCGTGCACCGCTCTAAGGGGACGCGGGAGGTGTTCAGGACGAGGTGGTACAGGGTCGGCACGTCCGGATCGCAGTCGAAGTAGAAGCGCAGGTAGTCCTGGCTGCGCGCGTCTACCTTGTGGACGAACTCCCGAGCCGCGCTCGTGGACAGGCCGCGACGCTTGGCGGTCCACGCCACCCGGTCCTCGAAGTCCGCTACGAATCGCACGTGCAGGGTGCGCGGGTTGTCCTTCAGGATGCACTGCCCGCCCCGTCCCACCAGCACCACACCCCGCCGCCGCCCGAGGGCCGAGATGATCTTCACGATCATCTGCTTGTAGATCTCGCTGTCGATCCATCCGTCCACCTGGTAGTGGTACGGGATCTTCTCGCGGTCGTCGTAGCGGGCCTCGGCCAGCTCCTCTTCGCGGATCTTTGCCTTCTTCTTCAGGGCGTCCAGGTCGAAAATGGTGGAGAAAAAGCTCCTGAACTTGGCGTGGTGTTCCGCCTCGAACTCCGCGACCTTCTCCTCGGGGACGTTGATCTCCAAGGCGATGCGGTGAATGATCTCTTTGTCCAGGTAGTCCACGCCCAGCCGCCTGGCGAGGTCCCGGGCGACCTCGGGGCCGCCGGCGCCAAACTGGTTGGAAATCGTGACGACAGGCATCAGCCTTCCTCCACCGCTCCGGACCTCATCCGGCCCAAGAAGAAAACCGGCCCCGCGAAGGGGCCCGGCCCAATTCCGGCGCTCTTTATAACAAAGCCCTCCGGGGGCTTCAAGCGCATATCTCCTTTCGCAGCGAGGACCCGTTTTGCTATCCTCGTTCCCCTTGCAGCCCTGCTATGGACCCGCGCGGAGAGGAATGGGAACCCAGCACGTCGTCGGCATCTCCGACTGTAAGGTCTCGAACGACCCCACCGACTCCATCGTGACCTACGCGCTGGGCTCGTGCGTGGGGCTCGTGCTCTACGACCCCCTCGCGCGGGCGGGGGGCCTGCTCCACGTCCTGCTCCCCGACTCCTGCTTTCGAAGCTCCTCGCGGGAGTTCAA
>QKIM01000199.1 GCA_003249585.1 Deltaproteobacteria bacterium | reverse complement strand
AACGACGGCGATGGCTACACCGACTGCGACGATCCCGTCTGCCAGACAGATCCGGCCTGCCTGACCGGCTCAGAGACCGACTGCGCCGACGGCGCCGACAACGACGGCGACGGCTACACCGACTGCGACGATCCCGACTGCATGTATGATGCGAACTGCGCCGGCATGTTTGAAACCAACTGCGCCGACGGCGCCGACGATGACGGCGATGGCTACACCGACTGCGAGGACCCCGACTGCGGCGGGGATCCTGTCTGCACTCCGTCTGCCGGCGCCATCATCATCACGGAGATCATGTTCAATCCCGCAATGGTCACTGATACCGAAGGGGAATACGTCGAACTCTACAACACCGTGCCCACGCCCTTTTCTCTTACCGGGTGCACACTCTCCGACGACAACACCACCATCTCCCTCGACGGCGTCGTCATCCCCGCGAGCGGCTATCTGGTCTTCGTCAAAAACGTGGAACCAGGCGTGAACGGAGGGGTCTGGAACGGGTATCCTCTGGGCGCCATAGCCCTGAACAATGCTGGCGACACCGTGACCCTCGCCTGCGGCACGGAGGTGATCCACTGGGTCTCCTATCCTGATCTGGGCTTTACCCCCGGGTACTCCTACCAGCTCGACGTCAACCACCTGGACGCCAGCGACGCGGCCATCTCCAGCAACTGGTGCGCGGCCATGGACATGTACGGCGCCGGGGACTACGGTACGCCGGGATCCACAAATTCCACCTGTTTCTGACCCGGGGTGCCCCACCGCGGGATCGACCCCCTTCAGCATGCGCAATTCCCACACGCCTTCCGATCTGCTATAATATCCCTACACGCAAACCACAGGAGACGGGCGGCCGGCCCGGCAAGGAGTTGACATGCAACGTATTATTTTCATTTTGTATGTGAACGATCAGCGGCTCAGCAGAGATTTCTATCAGACCACCCTCAGACGCGACCCTACCCTCGACGTCCCGGGCATGACCGAATTCCACCTGGGCGGGACCACCTATCTGGGGCTCATGCCCGAGGCGGGCATCCACCGGCTCCTGGGGGACGCCATCACCCACCCGGCCGAGGCCAAAGGCATCCCCAGGGCCGAAGTGTACCTACACCTCTCCGATCCCCAGGCCGTCCTGGACAGGGCTCTGGCGGCGGGCGCCAGCCTCATCTCCGAGCTCAAGCCCAGGGACTGGGGGGACCGGGTCGCCTATGTGCGCGACCCCGACGGACACATCCTCGCCCTGGCCACTCCCCACTCCGAGGATTGAGGCCTCAGGGTCGACGGGAGACGAGCCGCAGCTCGACGCGGTCGTTTCGGCGGTGCGCTCCAGGCACCCCATGGGGGACCATGGGCATGGTGTCGCCATACTCCTTGACCTGCAGCGCAGCCCCGGGAAGCCCCAGTCCCATGAGGAAGTTCCTCACGGTCTGCCCGCGTCGCCGACACGCGGCGTACCGGAGCTGGGGCGCCAGCGCCGCCGAGACACCGCGAGGTCCCGTGTAGTGTACGTCGATCTCGATGCCGGCCGTCTTCAGGGACTCCCTCAGAAAGGGCACGAGGGCTCGGAGCACCTGTCGTGACGGCTCCGTAAGGATCTTCCCGAGGGGGTCGGCAAAGACGATGGGACCCGGCAGGACAATACGCCCCCCGTCGTCCACGAGAACGCCGTAGTCCTCTTTGCCCCGCTGTGGCTGGGAGGCGTTCAGGGAGATCGTCTCCTGGCCGAGGGTGGCGAAGTACACCTTGAAGAAGGCGTCGGGACCCCGGATCACGAGCCGCCTGAGCGCCGGGAGTCCCAGATCCTTGGCGATGGCCTCGGCCATGTGAGCCCCCGCGATGTACCACAGGCGCCCCGTGCCGGACATTTCCTCCAGGATCTTCCCGACCTCGGCGCCCGGGAGCGCCCGGTCACCCATCTCTTCCAACCTGCGTAAGTTCCGGAAGAACGCCTCGACCTTCTTCTTCCGCAAGGCGGGATCCCCGAGAACACGGTAGTCGGGGTCCTTCAGATCCCCGTTTCGGCGGCGCTCTGCCCAGGGCGTGTAGACGCCCATCCCCTCGAGGTGGGTCGCATATCGGATCAGCCCCAGGAGCCTTCGAGCGGTCCCCAGATTATGGAGGTCGGGCATGGGGTGATAGCGCATGTATCCCACATGGTGCAGCTCGTGCATGATGTAGTAGGGGATCTCCCGGGGGTTGGCCAGGAATTTGGGGTGCGCCAGGTTGAGGCTGGCGTCGGGGGAGAGGGCTGTGCCGATGTCATAGCCCACCGTAAAATAGAGGCTCCCCGTGAACCGGAATTCGGCGGGGAGATATTGCAGGACCTCGGACACCAATCGGCGGGACCCGGAAACGGCGGCGGTGGCGATAATGCGGTTGTGCCGCACACCATCAACGATCCCTGGACGCCCCCTGAGTCGCTGAAACAACGACGAGAAGAAGCGGTGCGGGTCGGGGCGATGCCCCGTCATCTTCCGCTGCCGTCTGAGGATGTACTGCGCGCCCGGGGTCGTCACGAGCCTCCCGAGCGCAGCCGAAGACCCCTGCAGGATCTCGAGCCCAGGCTCGAGAGCGGAATAGTCGAAGGTGAGCCCCACGGGCAGAAGGCGGGGCGGCGCGGATTCCTCCCGAGGAGTCCGGCAGGCGGCCAGCAGAATGAAGCAGACGAAGGGGGCGAACCTGTGGTGCATGATCAGGTGAGAGCCGTTGGTGGTACGGCCCATGGTACTGTATTAAAGGGGATCCGGTGAAAATTGCCAGTGGAAAACCGAGATCCCGTCCTGGAGAGCTCGGGCGGTTTTTCTTTGCATCCTTCCCATGCGTGCTATCATGTACGAATCGGTACACAATCCTCCAAAGGAGCACACCATGTCCTCGAGAATTTTCATCTTCGCCGCTTTTCTCCTGCTTCTCCCTGCCTGCTCGGAGGAGGAGACGAAGTTCACCGCCGCCCACGGGACCGTCACCGACACCGCCACCGGCTTCCCTCTCGAGGGCTGCGAGGTGTGTGTGACCACACGGGAGGTTGGCGCCTGCGACACGACCGATGATGACGGGGAATTCGCCGTGCGTCTCTATGATCGCTTCGAAGATGTGGCCCTCGCCGAGGGCTTCGAGATCTGCGCGGACCCCCACGACGGCACCGGGGCTACCTGCTACACCATCGGCGCCAATGACGGCGACGTCGAGGTGACCTTCAGTATCGACCGGACGAGTGAGTGATTACAAAAGGGATAGAATCGGCTCAGGGGTTGACGATGGTATAGACGAAGGCGACAGACCCATACGTGGGGTTGGTCCACGGGCCGAGATTGCTGGAGGTCGTCCCCGTCACATACACGGCACCGTTTGGACCCACCATCGCGCCGTGCACCGTATCGATCTGTGACTCGCCATACTGCCGGACATCAGACACCGTGCCGTCCTCGGCGAGCGCAAAGGAGACGATGTCATCCCATCCCGCCGCGACGGCCCCTTCGAAGCTCCCTCCCGTGGTCCCCACCACGATCAGGTGTCCGCTGGAGACCCACAGGATCGTCGCGCCGCTGTCACCGGCCGTACTCCCGAGCTGGTGGGCGAAGAGGGGCGTCCCGTCGGTCGTGAAGCCCGCCACGAGCACATCCTCTCCACCCCGGGAACTCTCCCCGTCGAGGGTGCCGTCGGTGGTCCCAGTGATGAAGACGTTCCCCGAGGGAGCCACCGCTACGCTCATGCCCGTGTCGTTCCCGGCGGAAGCGGCGCTGCGGGTCCAGATCATGGTTCCGTCGGCGGTGAGCTTCGCGAGGACGGCGTCGGTGCCTCCCTGGTTGCTCTGTCCCCCGAAGGTCCCCGAGGAGTACCCCGACACCCACAGATTCCCGGCGGTATCCACGGCAATGGCGTTGAACCCGTCCTCCATGGACTCCAGCGAGTCGAACTGGCGAACCCA
>QKIM01000329.1 GCA_003249585.1 Deltaproteobacteria bacterium | reverse complement strand
ACCTCGCCCTGTTCCACGCTCATGGTGATGCCCGAGAGCACCTTCTTCTCGCCGAACTGCTTGTGAACGTCGATGAAGGAGATGGCCATGTCACCCTACCTTCTGGACCGTGGCCAGGCCGATGGCCGAGATGATGAAATCGAGGATGATGACGGAGAGGGAGGCGTTGATAACAGCCCTTGTGGTGGCGGTGCCCACCCCCTGGGAACCCCCCGTGGCCGTGAGGCCGCAGTATCCAGCGACTATGGGGATGGCTGCGCCGTGAGCGATCAACTTGCTCACGCCGATGATCATATCTCCCGGCAGGACCTTGTCGAAGATGAAGAAGACGTTGTAGTTCACCCCGAAGCTGGTGTGGGCCATGAACGCCCCCGCGAGGATGACCACCACCATGGCGAAGAGCCCCAGCGCGAGGGTCATCACCGTGGAGGCGATGAGTCGAGGGACGATAAGGTAGTCGATGGGGTCCACCCCGGTCATGCGAAGGGCGTCCACCTGCTCGGTGACCACCATGGAGCCGATCTCGGCGGCGATGCCCGCGCCGATGCGGGTGGCGAGCATCATGGCGGTGAGGATGGGCACGAAGGCGTGGATCATCCCCTTGATGAACTCTGGCCCCACCTGGCTCTGATCTCCCGTCACCTTGTTGATCTGCAGGCAGACCTGAAAGACCAGGACCATCCCCAGGGCGCCGAGGGTGACCGTGACGAAGACCAGGCTCCTGTTTCCCATCTGGTACATCTGGTTGAGCACCTCTCCCTTGGCGCGACCCCGGAAATGGAAGATGCCTCGAAAGCTCCGCCCCGCGATGGAGATCAGCGTGATCGACGCCTGGACATACCCGAGGACGAAGGCGCCGATGGAAGCGAGGAGGTTGGCCAGACGGGTCATCGGGGTCCTTTCATGAGAGCGTGTAGGTAATGATGTAGTCCGAGAGCACAATGCCCAGGGCAGCCGCCACCACCGAGTTGTTCACGGCGCGGCCCACTCCCACGGCTCCGCCGCGGACGGAGATGCCGAACCAGCAAGAGGTGAGGGAGACGATAAACCCGAAGACCGCGGCCTTCACCAGACCATGGGTCAGATCGACGATATGCAGGTTCTGAGAGAAGGAGGTCCAGAAGGCCGCGAAACTGACGTCGGCCAGGAGCTGGCCGAAGAGGGCCGCCCCGACGATGGCGACGATGTCTCCGAGGATGGTCAGCAGAAAGAGCATGACGATCATGGCCAGCACACGGGGGACGATGAGATAGTTGACGGGATCGATGGCCAGCGCACGCAGCCCGTCGATCTGTTCGGTGATGACCATGGTCCCCAGCTCCGCCGTGTTGTTGGAGCCCACGCGCCCGCTGAACATGAGCCCCAGCAGGATGGGGCCGACCTCGCGGAACACCGCGTAGCCCGCTCCCCAGCCCACCAGGCT
Organism: Deltaproteobacteria bacterium; assembly: GCA_003249585.1. GTDB lineage: Bacteria > Myxococcota_A > Polyangia > HGW-17 > HGW-17 > SZUA-580. The sequence goes on along the minus strand of QKIM01000329.1, from coordinate 2,514 downwards.
CGTCGCGCCGAACTTCTTCACGAAGACGGAGCTCTGGATGACCATGATGCCGCCGGTGAAGAAGGCGGTCAGAATGATGATGGGGACGGAACGGACCCCCATCTTGTACATGTTCCGCCACAGCTCGTCCCGATCGAAGCGCGGGGGGACGAGGGCGATGAGCACTTTGAAGAGGAGATGTACCACCCCGCCGACCTCGTGGGCCAGGGCCAGAAAGGCGCCTCCGATGCGAGCGAGAAGATTGCCGATCACAGGGGCCCCTCCGAGAGACCGCGGATGAACTGATGCACCAGCGGATCTTCGCACTCCTGGAGCGCCGGAAGCGGGCCCTTGAAGAGGATCTGGCCGTCATGAACGAGCATCATGTTCTTGACGAAGGTGGAGAGCCCCTGGATGTCCGAGGAGATGGCCAGGACCGTGGCGCCCGTCGACTGCCGGATCTTCTCCAGAAGGTCGTAGATCTTGGAGGTTGTTACGGGGTCCAGGCCCGCCGTCGGTTCGTCATAGATGACCAGCGGGGATTCCGTCATGGTGGCTCTGGCAATGCCAACGCGTTTTTTCATGCCGCCCGAGAGTTCAGAGGGCCATTTGTCCTCGCTCCCGGCGAGTCCGACCTCCCTGAGCCGCATCAGTGCGCGTTCGCGCAGGGCAGCCTCGTCCAGATCGGGTTTCAGGCGTGCGAGGGGGAAGGCGACATTCTCCCAGACCTTCATGAAGTCGAAGAGCGCGTTGTTCTGGAAGAGCATGCCGATCTTGCGCCGGATGGGGACCAGCGCCGGTTCGTCCAGGCCGCAGACCTCCACTCCGTCGATGCGGATGGAGCCTCGATCGGGGGTGAAGAGTCCGCACAGGGTCTTTACGAGCAGGGACTTTCCTCCCCCCGGAGGGCCGATGATGCCCCACACCGAGCCCCGCTCCACCTGGAGATCGATTCCCTTGAGCAGTGGCCTGTCCCCGATGGAGAGATGCAGGTCCCTGACGTGAATCATGGCCGACCTCCGCACCGCGTCGCGATCCGGGAAACCGCTGAATGGTAGCGGCTGCGCGGGTAGTGTTTGACGAAGGACCGCGCCGCGGCGCAGGCCTGCTGGCCGTGTCCCCCTGCGAGGGCGGCCCGGACGGCTTTGTAGTGGGCGTCGTCACGCAGCCTGGATTTGGGAAACTCTCTCGCCAGCCCAAGAAGCTGCTTGAACCCTTTTGCGAAGTTGCCGCTCTCGATGTACAGGGTCGCGCGCAGCAGCCAGGCGTCGTCCATGAGGTGGGAGTTGTATACGCCGAAAAACCAGGAACTTTTGCGGCCTCCCAGGAAGCCGCTCAGCAGGGAGATGGCCTCCCGAGTCCGGTGGAGCCTGTGGAGAATCTTCGCGCCCTCATATATGGCGTCATCCCGAAGGGAGGAGTTGGGGTATCCTGAGTAGAGCTGCTTGAAGCAGGCAAAGGCAGCCTCGGCCGTCGCCATGGAGCGTCCGCCGAGAGTGATGGTGCCCTGGGCGGTGGCGAGAGTGCTCCCCATGAGAAAGATGATGTTGTCCGAGAGGTTTGTCTTGCGCAGCTGCCTGCCGAGCATGGCCAGCGTGTCGATGAGGTGCTGCATGCCCCGGCGGCGCAGGACGGGCAGGTACTTGCCCAGTGCGTCCTCTGCGGCGACCGTGTCGGGATATTTGCGGATAATGGGGAGGAGACATGTCGCCGCCTCGCCCCAGTGCGCGCACAGCAGGAAGGCTGCCCGAGCACGGGTCCGCCGTGCGCTCTTGGGATCATGCACTATGGCCTTGAGGCTGGCTCGGGCCTTGTCCATCCGCTGGATCTCGAGGTAGAGCCGGGCGGCTCGGAGTCTGGCCTCACCTCGGTGGTAGTCCTTGCTGTGTGCGGCTTTGGCGCTATACCCCAATGCGCCCTTCATTTTCTGGCTGTCCGTGAGAAAGGTGATGAGGGTCGGCTTCTTTTTCTTGCTGCATCCCGCCAGGGACGGAATCAGAGACAACAGCGCCAAAGTGAAGAGCAGGGCTCTCATGCCTCACTCCTCGAAGAGCCACTCGATCGCTTCCTCGGGGGTGGAGAGCTCGGGGATGGGGCGCAGGGGGATGGGGTCGGTCGTAGGTGCCATTTCGGCTCTGGCGAGGACGAGAAGTTTATCGCGCCCGATGGATTCCACTGAACGTACCACGGGGTTCAGTGCGGTGTCCGCGAGGCCGAATGAACTCAGGGGGACCGGGAATGTGGAAACCGCCAGGACCATTGGGCTGAAGGCTATCTGTGCGAGAATTCCTCCGATGGTAGGGCGTACGACGTAGATTTCCCGGTTGTTGAACACCTCGATGGCCGTGACCGAGGCCACGTAGGACCACGACAGATTGGCTGCGAGAGCGCCCGAGACGAGGGGGAAGCACCCTCCGTCGGCGGGAGTGAGGACCAGCTGGAACTCTTCGGTGGCCAGGTAGTGCTCGATGATGGCGATCAGGTCATAGATGTCAATGTTCTCCGGAAGCTCCGGGTCGAGCCTGTGGATATGGT
>QKIM01000509.1 GCA_003249585.1 Deltaproteobacteria bacterium | reverse complement strand
CCCGTTGACCACCACTTCATGGGCGCGCTTTTAGTAGTTGACCTCGTGCTCGCCTTTGTAAATATAATAATATTGCTTCTTTTCATTGATCAGCAGGGGTGTCCCGGGGGTGGCCTGTGCGCTCCTCACGTACCGGAAATGGTCGAGCAGGCTATACCGTGTGTTCGGCTTTACGGGGGACTGCGTGGTCTTCGGTCCCACATCAGATGCGGAGCGCCTGCCTCCCGGTTTCTTTAGGCCGGGCGACTGCTGAACAGCGCTGTCGCGAATGCACGTCTCATGGAACCGCCTCCACGGGTTGATTGTGATCGCCTTCATGCATCATGCTGAATGTATGCAGATTCTATACATATTTAATGGAGATGCAATGGTTTTCGAAATAGTAAGCCGGGGGGATTCAGAGAGGTTTGGGGTGGAGACTACGGTCCGCAGACGCCGTATTCGGTTCCGGAGGAGGTGGTGACGCCGAGGGAGCGGCAGGTCTCGTAGGGTGCGCATGTGGAGGGGCCTGAGGGGTCGCACATGGAGAGGCAGAGGCCGTATCCCAGGGGAATCGGCAGCTCGGCATAGCGCACCAGACCGGGCGCATTCTTTGGAGGCCTGGCAGGGCGCGTAGCGTTGTGCATTGTCGGCCGAGAAGGTGCAGAACGTGTCCACGACGGCCCCCTCAACGTTCTCGAGGTAGCAGTGCTCGCCCTCGAGGAGGCTGCCCGCTGGTGGAGGAGCACTGCTATTCGGAGCTGGTCGTCGAGGAGCTCAGCCTCTTCTGTGATGTGGCCCTTGGGGGGGTGGCCCTGGGAGATCTGTGTGCGACTACCACCGACTGTATCTTGGGGCTCATCTGTCCTACGGACGCCCTCACAAGTGAGCTCACCTGCCGGCAGCTGTGCCGTCTGGAGCTGGTCGAGTGCCCGACCCCGCAGGTGTGCACGCCCCTGGGGACTGCTTCGACCCTGGAGTACGGCGTCTGCGGCGAGTAGCTGGTGGACCCGGCCGGTCCCCGGGCAGGCGTCGGGCGCATGGACAGCTCCTGGGAGGTGACGAAGGAAGACCCCGGAGGAACTACAACGCGGTTCTGTCCTTTTGGTAAGCGTATTTCCCCCTTCCTTCCCTGAAGAACCTTCGCCAGATCAAAGAGAATAACGACAGATGCGCCGGACGTTTCCTGTGCGCAGGGGTCACTTTTTCTTCAGGCCTCGCGCCAGCCTGAAGACGAGATAGAGGAGGACCACCGGGATGGACAGCAGGGCGCCGAACAGGGGCGCCGCTCCCGGTTCGACAAGCATGACGACCAGGAAGATGAGCGCCAGGGGGAGCGCGATGAGGACGCCAAGCACCACGGCGGCCCACCTTAGCCCGATGGACACTCTTCGCCTAAGGCGCTTCGAGCCCATCCGGCGCTTGTATCGCAGGAAGATCACCGCCGCGAGCATGATGATCCCCACGATCAGTGCCACGATGGGGACCAGGATGATGACCAGGATCGTGACGGTATCCCAAAAGGAGAATTGGAGACTGCGGCTCTGGAAGGCCGCCGCGGTCCTGGGCCACAGCAGCGCCACCATCAGGGTGACCGTGAACACAAGGGACCATCCCCCGAATCGGGTCGATCGTGTCCGCTCGTTCGTCTGGTGCCGTCGTTCCATGATGCTCGAGTATATCAGCACGGGAATCCCGTGGCAAATCCTCTGTCCCGGCCCTGCGGGCATGTTTTTATCAGGGTGCACGCGCGCCTCTCTAAGGTGCCCCCGATCGAAGGAAGGAACGCGGGCATTCTTGCTGCTCTTTGGCGGGGGGAAGTGGTATCCTGGGGCCATCCGTCTGTTGCCAAGGAGTCTGACCATGCGAACCCTCATCCCCACACTTTGCCTCGCGCTCATGCTGTCTGCCTGTTCTTCCAGGGAGAACGAGACCACGCCCGCCGATGGAGGTGGAGGAGCCATGGGCTCCTCCATGCACCAGGGGGGGCAGAAACAGGCCCTGAAGGGCGGTGCGGAACTCCTGGTGAAGGCAAACCTGAAAAAGCGGGTCACCCTCTCAGGGTACGCCGTCAACGCCAAGCTCGGCGCGATCCTGATAGTGGGCCAGACACACGTCTACCTCAAGGGACTCCACTCCTGGCCCAAGGGCTACTACACCGGGGGCGACAAGGGGAAAGCGGTGGAGGTGACGGGGGTGCTGAGTGAGGACCACGGGCTGCCGGTCTTCGTGCCCATGAAGGGAGGGCTCGCCGTGCAGGGGATGCCCGTCCCCGAGGGGACCGACCTCAAGAAAGCGAGCCGCCGCTGGATCCTCGTGGAGTTTGCGTTCAAATAGCCTTCCGTCCATGGATCCGTGCGCCACCAGGTGCCTCGCACCGCTCAAGGCCGGTGATCCCTGTATTGAGACCGGCGCCAACGCCATCCACTGCAGTCATGGCGAGAATCTGTTCTGTCATGGAAGCACTCACAGGGAATCCCAGATGGCGCGGAAACGGTCGGTCTTGAACTCCCCAACCTGTCGAAAACCGCAATTCCCAGGGCGATTCAGTGCACGCAGTCCCCGATGATCTGCAGGGTCATGAAGATGTGCACGCCCTTCTCCCGGGCGGGGCGGATGGAGGAGTAGAGCGCTTTGTTCACGTGGCCGAGGCCCGTCTCGACGATGATGACGCCCTTGAAGCCAGAGTGATTCAGGGGGTGGCCGCCGTGGGCGAGATGTTTTCCCACAGGGTGTGGGCGGCAGCTGGTTCGACGGGCGGGAAGAGATGGATGGCGCGTACGCGCCCCCCCGCAGTGATGAGCTCGATCCCCTTCTCCAGGTAGTAGTAATCTCCCCCGTACCCCGTCATTTTTTTGAAGCGGTAGGCTCCCAGGTTCAAGAAGATGGCGCTTTTGGGGCCAAACCCGGCGGTGCCCATGAGGGTGAAGCGATCCGGAGGGAACGTGAACCCCCCATAGCTCGAGAGGATGAGGTAAACCAGCCGACCCTTCCTGAAAAACGCCCTGTAGACCGGGAGGCCGTCTTTTTTGTCCATGCGGTTGAACTCGACCAGGGTGTCGAATTTGAGCAGAAAGACCAGCTCCTCGTTGACGTTGGAGCCACCTTGCTTGTAGCTCTCGAGCTCTGTGGCGTAGGATATTTCCTTCCCGTTGCGGCCCAGAATGAGGAGTGCTGCCGCCTTTCGCATGCCGAGACGCAGACCGCCGATCCCCTGGCCGGGGATGATGGTGCGCCCCTTCGTATTGAGCGGCATCTCCACCGGGGAATGGTTCGCGGTGCTTCCCTTGATGCGGGGTGGCAGCTTCGGCGGAGCGCTCGAAGAGGTTGTCTGGGATGCGCAGCCGGCGGCTGCCAGCACAATCAGCATGAAAAACGGTCCAGAGGCAGGTGCGTACAATGTGTTCTCCTTGGGGGTAATGGGCAGCTTGCCGACTTCTGTCTGCCGATGCCGTCAGTACTTTTTCGGGTTGTGCAGCAGCGCGGTGCGGATTCGCCGGAACACAGCGGGAATGACGCTGAAGTTCGTCTCGCTCCCGATGATGTAGAGCACGAGATTGCGCACACACACCGGCTGGGGGAGACCGTGCCTGGTGAGGCGCCGGTGGCGATCCTTCAGGAAAGGGGTCTCCAGGGTCTGGCGGGCGTCATGGGCGCTGGGCAGGACGAAGACCTTCACGAGGATGTCGTCGTGAGTTCCACGCCTGACGTATTCGGCCTGGCACAGGCGCACTCGGGGAGAGATTCCCTGGCGGATGAGCGTCTGCAGGCGCCGCCTCGCCTTGGTGGGGGCCGTGTCCAGGGACCAGCAGTCTGGGTTTTTTCGCCCGTACCGCGCGAGCTCGTGGCGGGCTCCGAGGTCGTGTGATTCGTCTCGGAGCACGCGTGCCACTGCAGCGGGCGTCCAGTTTCTGTTCACCGAGCACCCGATGGCTGCTGGGAGCCCGACCACGACCAG
>QKIM01000162.1 GCA_003249585.1 Deltaproteobacteria bacterium | reverse complement strand
CCTGCGCGCCTACGAGGCCGCGCTCATCCTCACAAGCCTCGGCTACACCGATGTGCGGGTGATGGAGGGCAGCATCGTCGCCTGGCCCTTCCCCCGCGAAAAATAGCCGGCGCAGTGTTGCATATTTGCAACATTCGGAGGCCATATGATGCAATATTGCAACATTTTGCCCCCTCATCGAAACCACCCCGTCGCTAACCAGTGAATCTGACAAGGGGATCGTCCGTCGTTCGGAGGATGGTATGCAACTTGCGACACAAGAGGGCCGTCAGGGGGAGAAAAGGAACATCATGACCCAAAAACGCATCGTCATTATCGGCGGCAGTGCCGCCGGACCCAAAACCGCAGCCCGGGCCCGCCGCCTCGACCCCCGGGCCCGCGTCACCCTCATCGAGCGTGGACCGGATCTCTCCATGGCCTCCTGCGGGTATCCCTATTACGTGGGCGGCGTCTTCGACTCCAGAAACTCTCTCATCGAGACCCCCACGGGCGTCCCGCGCAACCCCGGGTTCTTCAAGAACGCCAAGGACATCGACGCACTCATCAACACCGAGGTGACCCGCATCGACCGCGCCGCCAGGACCGTTCACTGGAAAAACGTCCTCTCGGGAGAGGAGTCGTCCCTGCCCTACGACAAGCTCATGATCTCCACGGGGAGCACCCCGAAGATGCCTCCCATCGAGGGGATCCATCTGGACGGCGTCACCACACTGCAGTCCATGAAGGACGCCGACTATCTGCGCAGGGTCCGCGACGAGAAGAGCGTGAAGAAGGCCATCATCATCGGTGGCGGGCTCATCGGCATCGAGACCGCCGAGGCGCTGCAGCTCGCGGGGATCCAGATCACGGTCGTGGAGGTCATGGACCAGCTGCTGCCCTTTTTGGACGGGCAGCTCGCCAAGCTTGTGGAGAACCACTGCCGGGCCAAGGGCGTCAACGTCATCTTGGAGAACGGCGTCGCCTCCTTCCTCGGGGAGAACGGCCGCCTCACGGGCGTGAAGCTCGCCTCGGGCACGGAGCTGCCCTGCGAGCTGGCCGTGGTGGCCGTGGGCGTGAAGCCCAACTCGGCCCTGGCCCGCGAGGCGGGGCTCACGATCGGCGAGACGGGAGGCATCAAGGTCAACAAGCACATGGGCACCTCCGATCCCGACATCTACGCCGCCGGCGACTGCGTGGAGATCTGCAACTGCATCACCGGCGCCCAGGCCTACGCCCCCATGGGCGACCTGGCCAACCTCCAGGGGCGCGTGGCCGCCGACAACATGATCCTCGGCGACAGCGTGCACTTCTCGGGGACGATAAACACGGGCATCTGCAAGATCTTCGACTTCGCCGCCGGTGCCACGGGCCTCACGGAGGCTGCCGCCAGAGCCGCTGGCCTCGATGTAGAGACCGTGGTCAACGCCAGCCCCGACAAGCCCGGTTTCATGGGCGCGGGCCTCCTGATCTCCAAGATGATCGTCGAGCGGTCCACGGGGCGCCTCCTGGGCTACCAGTGCGTGGGCCCCGGCGACGTCTCCAAGCAGATCGCCCAGGGCGCCATGGCCATCCGCGGCCAGCTCACCGTGGAGAAGATGCTGGACCTCGACCTCCCCTATGCGCCCCCCTTCTCCCTGGCCATCGATCACTTCATCGCCTCTGTCCACATTATGGACAACAAGCTCAAGGGGGTCATGCGGGGCATCTCCACCAGCGAGGTGCGCAGGATGCAGTGCTCCGGCGAGAAGGGGACCTGGTTCCTCGACGCCCGTGGACCCGAGGAGTTCGAGGCCATGCGTCTTGGCATCGGCGAGGTCCTCATCCCGCTGGGCGCCCTGCGTCGTCGCCTCGGGGAGCTCCCCGAGGACAAGGACACCCCCATCGTCTGTTTCTGCAAGATCTCCCTGCGCGGCTACGAGGCGGCGATCATCCTGCAGGACGCGGGCTACACCAACGTCCGGGTCATGGAGGGCGGCATCATGGCCTGGCCCTTCCCCCGGGAGAAATAGGAGACTGCCATCATGAAAATCGCCATTCCCGTTGAGCGTGGGGTCCTCTCGCCCCACTTCGGACACTGTGAACAGTTCACCCTCGTCGAGGTCACCGCCGAGGGGAACATCGCCTCCGAGGAGTCCGTGGACGCCCCCCAGCACCAACCCGGTCTCTTCCCCCGCTGGCTCTCCAGCCTGGGCGCCGACCTCATCATCGCCGGCGGCATGGGTCAAAGGGCCCGCACCCTCTTTGAGCAGCAGGGCATCGAGGTGGTCGCCGGCGCCCCCGTGGCGGCTCCGGCCCAGCTGGTCCGCGCCTACCTGGACGGCAATCTGGGCACCCGGGACGAGCCCTGCGGCGGAGGCCACGGTCACGGCCACGACTGCGGCGGCCACTGACCCCCCTTTCGGTCACCTGCCTCACCGATTACTCTTCTGAAGGGATCTCTTTGCGGGTGAGCCCTGAGAGGATGCAGATCCCCGCGTGGGCCGAGAAGAGGGCGCCGACCATGGCCGCCAGGCCGAGATTGAAGACCAGCAGGTAGCCGCTGGCCAGCATGGGGGCGAAGCCGATGAGGAGCACCAGGGCGCCGAGGACCTGACCGCGTCCGCTCAGGCGCTGGGCCTCGAGGACCGCCGGGAAGCACTGCATCCCCCCGCGGATGAGCCCCACGACCCGGGCGGCCGTGTGGACCACGTTGGCGGCCACGATGGCGAAGCCCACCATGAGCACCAGGAGGGTGGCCCCGGTGAGCCGCGCGCCGATGAGCCCGTGGAGCCCCGCCACGACCAGGAGCGGAGGCACGGCGGCCACGAAGGCCCAAAGCCCCATGAGGGAGCGGGCGTAGAGCATGATCAGCACCAGGACCAGGGCGAGGATCGCCAGCAGGATGTGCACGAAGGTGGCCTTCTTCTTGGGGAAGGCCTTCTGGGCGTTGACGAAGGAGCCAGTGGTGCGGGCCGTGGTCCCCTTGGGCGCCGTGGCGAGCACCTTGTCCAGGTCCGCCAGGAGCTTCTGGTTGGCCAGGGACCCCGGATCGGTGACGGCCACGACGAGGTGGGCCGACCTGGCCTTGCGGTTGAGGAAGGTGGCGATGAAGCCCTTCACCTTCTCACCCTGCATCTCCGCCATGCTCAGGAGCACGTCCCCGCTCATCCCCTTGGCGCCCCCCAGCAGCTTGCGGGCCGTGTCGGTAATGGTGTTCACGCTGAGGACCTTGCGCACCGAGGGGTAGGCCGCGGCGGTCTTCTCGATGCGCCGGATGAATCCCTCCACCTCGTCGGTGACCAGGGGCGGCCCCTGCAGATTCTCCACAAAGATATCCAGCCTAAAGGTGGAGAGTCCCTGGGCCTCGACCCACTTCAGGTCCTGCCGGATGGGGTGGCTCGCCCGGATGTCGTCGACCATGTAGGTCTTGTCGCACAGCCGCGTCAGCCCGAAGACGGACAGCCCCGCGAGGACCACGGCGACGCCCACGGGGACCCAGCGGGTTGTTTTGGAGAGCTTGCCGCCGCGCCCGGCGACCATCCCGGAGAGGGAGAGGGAGAGGGAGAGACCGAAGCCTTTCCCACCGAAGAGGGAGAAGAGCGCCGGAAGCAGCAGCATGGTGAAGAGCCAGGTCAGGAGGATGGCACCCGCAGCGACAAACCCGAAGAGCCCCAGCCCGTGGATCCCCGTGAGGGTGAGGGTAGCGAGGACCGCTGCGCCGGCGACGGCGGCGAGGAGGCTCGGGACGAACAGGGAGGCGAAGGTGTCCACCACCGCCTCACGGTTCTCTTTCCCCTCGGAGAGCTGCAGATGGATGGGGACCATGAGGGTCATGGTCGCGCCGAACAGGAGGATGAGGGCCACCACGGGCGCCGCCAGCGTCAGAGGCTCCACGGAGACGCCCAGGGCACTCAGGACACCCAGGAGCACCAGGACCGCCGGGATGAAGGGCAGAAGGCTCATGAAGGAACGGACCATGCAG
>QKIM01000501.1 GCA_003249585.1 Deltaproteobacteria bacterium | reverse complement strand
GATCTCCAACTCGTTGAAATCGTGTGGAGTCGTTTCCGGTTCCCCCCGGACTACCGCCACCACCGGCTGCTCGAGTTCCTCCTCATCCAGCACGGTCTGCCGCCCCGAGAGGTGGTCGATGATGGTCAGGACCATATCCTGTCCGGGATCCCCCAGGACGAACTCGTAGTCCCTGGCAAAGACCGCCCGTATCCGTGAACTGATATAGGAAGCCAGCTCCACTGCCGCAGGGGAGTCGCCGAACAGAAACACGTTGGGAGGATACTTTTCGGTAATCTTGGCGAGGACCTGACCGTCGGTCGCCACCCGTGGAGGGCCGTCGATGACGGGGGAGGAGGCAACGATGAGCCGATCGGTTTTGTAGGCGGCGATCTGGTACAGGAGATCCTGGTTGGATTCGGAGATCTCCTTCACGGAGAGGATGGAATAGAGTGTGGCGCCAAGGCGGGAGGCCAGAGCCCTCCCCATCTCCAGAGCGCGCAGACACGTGGGGATGATCCTGCCCTCGTGGGTTTCCATGTAGACGAGGATGTTGGCCACGCGTGATTCCCTTTCTAATCCAGCCCGTACCGTGCTTTGATCCGCTTCTCCATCTCGCGGTACTCGACATCCCAGGTGGTGGAGCCCTCCTCGAGGTTCTTGATGCGCTTGCGCACCTCGGCGTCGATGGCGTCGTCGATGCTCAGGTGACGCTGGAGGATGGGCTCGATCTTCGCCCTCAGGACGAAGTCCTCGGAGAAGATCTCGTCGACATTGTTGGACTGCAGGAACAGCTCAACCATCTGATTGCAGATATAGCGGATGCCGTCATCGCCGAAGTGGAACCCCTTCTCGTCGGCGATGGTCTTCTTGAGCCGGCCGAGATTGGAGTATGGCAGCTTGGCCGCTTCGAGGCGGGACTTGGCCAGATCTGTAATCTCGCTGTTCATTCGGACGTATTCCTGGAGAACGGATTCTGCGTCGAGCTGGGCCTCCTTGGGGGCGTCGCAGACGATGTCTCCCTCCTGGCACAGCTGGGTGATGATGTCTTCAGCGATGGTGGGGATTTTTTCTTTGTAGAGTCTCATGTCTTCCCTATGAGCGGAAAGCGGCCGCCCTATTCGGTGTCTTCATCCTTGCCGGCTGACCCTGAGGCACCTTCATCTCCCGAGGCAGCAGGCTGCTCAGGTTGGGGGGCCGCCGTCGGCTTCTTGCTTTTCTTGACCGAGGCGGTCGGGGCCAGGAGCATGGCGACAGCGCGCCCTTCCCGGTTGGGCTTCTGTTCCACTTCACAGTCGTCTCCAAGGAGCTCCAGGATTTTGTTGAGGACTTCGAACCCGAGATCGGGGTGGACGATCTCTCTGCCGCGAAACACGACGACCACACGGATCTTGTCGCCGTTTAACAAGAATTTGCGGATGTGCTTCATCTTGTAGTCCATATCGTGCGTGTCGGTCTTGGGTCTGAATTTGACCTCCTTCACCGTGATATGGGATGCGTTCGCGCGTTTTTGCTTGTCCTGCTTGGACTTCTCATATTTGAACCGGCCGTAGTCCATTATCTTGCAGACGGGAGGGACCGCCTTGGGGCTTACCTCGACCAGGTCGAGGCCGTGGGACACCGCGAGATCGAGGGCCTCCATGGTTTTCAGGATGCCGAGCTGCGTGCCATCGGGCCCGATGACCCGAACCTCGGGAACACGGATACGCCGGTTGATTCTGTACTGGTCACTTTTGGTCTGCTGACCTTTGGCGATCTGTTTGATCTTACACCTCCCCGGGAGATCGACCTTCTCCCGCTGAAAAGGGGCCGTTGCCCCCCGGCCTCACTCTTCCCCCATGGAAGAGCGGCCAACGGTTGTTTGCGGCTCCCCCGCAGGGGGCCTGTGCGGGCACGCGACCGCCGCATGCCGCGGTGTGGTTTTGAAAAAACCCGACACAGTGTAAACCGTTACGGATTCAGGGACAAGTAAAAATCCGTGCGATCTCGGGAAAACGACGCACGGAAAGGAGAGAGAACGACTCCGGATCTCGCTGCTCCCTGGATTTTTTGATATGCTGAAATTTTGTGGGCGCGGAAAGGATTGAACTTTCGACCCCTGCCGTGTCAAGGCAGTGCTCTCCCACTGAGCTACGCGCCCTCAGCGGTAGGCCTTTCTACTGCTCCCTCTACATCGAGTCAAGAAAAAAAAGCGGGCGGAAAGCGCTTTTCACCGGGACTCTCCGCTTTACTTGAGCCCTCGATACGGTATACTTTTGCACCAACCCTCCTCCCAAGGAGTTTTCCATGACGCGTGCCACTGTTTTCCTCATCCTGTCTGTCTTCCTGCTGTCTTCGTGCGGTCCGGGCAGCGACAGCAACTCCAATAACACCAACAATACCAACAATGGCTCCTATGCCGGATGTGTGGACTCCGACAACGACACCATCTGCGACTCCGCGGAAGGGCGAGCCGAGAATCGGGACACCGACCACGACGGGACTCCCGACTACCTCGACACCGACTCCGACAACGACGGGATCAATGACGCCACGGAGGCGGGGGACGATGACGAGGCGACCGCGCCGGTGGACAGTGACTACGACGGGATCCCGGACTACGTGGACGAAGACTCGGACAACAACGGAATCGATGACCACATCGAGGGGATCCTCGACCTCGACGGCGACGGGATCCCGAACTATGCAGACCTCGACAACGACGGGGACTCCATCGCGGATATCGACGAGATTGGGGGAGATCCCGACCACCCCCTGAATTCCGATGACGACGCCACCCCCGACTACAACGACATCGACTCGGACAACGACACCATTGGTGATCTCTTCGAAGGGCGCACCGACGCAGATGACGACGGGGTCCCCAACTATCTTGACCTCGACTCCGACAACGACGGCATTCCCGATCAGTACGAGGGGTTCACGCAGGGGGATCCCACCGCCCGACCCGTCGACTCCGACTCAGACGGGCACTTCGACTTCCTGGACGCCGACTCCGACAACGACGGACTGGCCGACGGCCAGGAGGATCTCAACAGCAACGGCATCGTGGACCCTGGCGAGTCCAGCCCGCGCCAGGACGACACCGACAACGATGGTGTCAGCGATCTCATCGAGATGGCCGCGGGGACCGATCCTCAGGACAGCACCGACAACCCGCAGTCCCGCGGTAATTTCGTCTTTATCATGCCCTACCAGGAGGACCCCGACCCCACGGAGGACGTCCTCAACTTCTCAACCGCCTTCCAGAAGCTCGACCTGCTCTATGCGGTTGACGTCTCGAACTCCATGGCTGCAGAGATTCAGTCCGTTCACGACGGACTTCTCGACATGCTCAACGAGATCACCTGTGCCCCGGGGGAGGAGCCGTCACAGTTCAACTGCATACCTGACGTGCAAACAGGGATTGTGGTCTTTGGGGATGACACCAACAGCTATCGAATGGTGAAGCCTATAGACGACAACAATCTGCTGACCGATTTGGGAAATGATGCCCTCTCCACACAGTATCTTCTCCCCGATACGACTGAAGCCGGGGGGCTTGAGTGGCAGATAACGGCCATGCAGGTGGCGATCACCGGGACATGTGCCGCCGATCCCCAGCGGGTTGGGCGGGGGTGTTTCAGAGAAGGCGCCCTACGGCTCATTCTGCTCATCACCGACGAAGATCTCAACGAGGACACCAACTATCCGAACTTTCAGACCGCCTACAATGATTTGATCAACGGCGAAGTGCGGGTGATCCTGGACTTTGGAGAGGGCGCTGACACAACGCGTGACAATATCTATGCCGACCTCTCGGCTGCTCAGTCGGGAGGAACCTCCCTGGTCCCAACCCTGGCCCCCTCCTCGATCAACAGCATTCCCGCCTGCAGCGCACTGGGCGGCAACCCCTTCTACAACAACCGCGCCATCCTCCAGGGCGCTGACTCCAACGCTGGGACGGCCCTCACCTGCGCCGTCCAGGC
>QKIM01000419.1 GCA_003249585.1 Deltaproteobacteria bacterium | reverse complement strand
GTCACATGGGTGACCTTGGCCCACTGAAGCGTCAGGAGCGCCCGCATCAGGGCAGGAAGCCCCGCGACATCCGTGGCGGGACTCAACCCCCGGGCCCAGCTGTCCGCGACCAGGGCGACATGGGTGATGGCCGTCGTCATCGGCGCTCCTCGGCAAAGAGCCGGGAGGCCCCCTGGAGATCCTCCTCGTTGTCGATCTCGTACCAGCGGTCCTCAGGCATCACCCGGGTCGCCGTCACGTGGGCACCCTTCACGGCGAGGCGCCCGTAGGCTTCTTCATAATAGGCCCCCGTGAGCCCCTCGTCCATCATGGCGGCCAGCTCCTCGAAGACCACCCGGCCGCCCTCGGCGCTCATGAACTCGATGCCAATGGACTCGCCCCAGGCTTCGCTGGGTGGAATCTCCTTGGAGAAGGCGACGATGCGGCCCTCGGTATCCACCTTCACCTTCATCTCCTCCTCTCCCATGTCATCGCGAACGTCGACGGTGACCCGGACGTCGCCGGGGGCGGCAGCCAGACGACCGGCGATGGCAGGCTCGAAGACCAGATCCGAGTCCACCTTGAAGAACGCCTTCCCCGACAGCGCTTCTCGCGCGCACAGCAGGGAGTATCCATTGCCGGCGGTGTCGAAGCGCTCGTTGTAGATGAAGGTGACCCTCTCTTCCCGGTCGGCGAAGAAGGCGCGGATCTGGTCTTCACGATACCCCGTCACCACATAGAACCGCTCCACGGGAAGCTCTCTGAAGCTCTCGATGATACGGGCCAGCATGGGGGTCCCGTTGAGGGGCACCAGGGACTTGGGCATGGTGTCCGTGTAAGGGCGCAGACGAGAACCGATTCCGGCAGCTAGGATGACGACGTTCATGGGATCCTCCGTGGGCACAGGCCCGGTTTTGCCCGGTTGTAAACCACCTGCGCCCCCATGTCCACCTCATATTGATGGCCCCAGGCCCTGGTCCTCTTCGATTTTTGTCTTTTCCTGCCGGGGCTGTATGATGACCTCCATGCACCGCCTGATCCCCTATGCCCTGGCCCTGGCCGCCTTCGGTTCCTGCAAGAGGGAAGCAGACCCTCCGCGAGAACCTCCCCTCGCCCCCGAGCAGGCACGCCCCGCCCGCCCGCCCACCCGCGCCTCCATCTCCGCCACGGCCGCACAGCGGTCCTACGACAGGGATCACCTGAAGCAGGCCGGGATCCTGCTGACAAAGACCAGAACGCTCCTCGCCGGTTTCCCGGTGGACTTCGGAAAGCTGTGCGCCGGCCGTACCAGTCCGCCTGGCCAAGATCGCATCGATCTCTTCCAGAAGGTCTGGAGGCACCACGGCACCCGCCTTCAGAAGGAGCTCCTCACCTACGATCCCATTGGAAAGAGTGCGTTTTCCCCCCACCTTTATGCCCTCATCCGGGAGATCTCCCGGTTTCTTCCGCTGACCGCCTCCTGCGAGACACCAGGCACCCACCTCCTCCCAATGAAGAAGATCGAGGGGGATCTCTCTACTGTCGCTTCGTATCTCGATACTCTTAAAGCTCCGAAGGCACCATGAAATGCATCGGACGGCTGGTATTTGCCGTCCATTGTGATATATTTATGTCCGGAAGTTCGCGCCGAAGAGAGCCGAAAACTGCACATCGCTGGGGTCCATCCGGCGGGAGCAGCCTCGATGTGTCTTCTTCACGGAAAGGGATCCGCCATGAAACGTTTCACTTTGCTGGCTTTTCTCCTGGTCTCGGTGTATGCCATCCCCAGCGCCCACGCCGATGACCTCTTCATCGCCAACTGTAACGCGCACCCCTACCTGAATCCGAGCACGGGCAAGGTCGACGTGGAATTCGCCGCCCGTGTCTGCGACACCAACAATGACTGGTGGGACTGGGGAACCCATTATTTTACGGTCCGTTTCTATCCCCACCTCTCCACCCGCCCCACCTTCCCCCCGTCGGACACGCCGGCGCACTGGGATGTCTCGAGCAGCTTCTCCAGCTACGGATGGTGGTGGTACTACGGGACCAACTGCGAGGACGTCAAATACAAGGTCACCAACATCGGCTACGACCAGGGGGTCTACAACCTCTACTGCGTGGTTGATCCGGACAACGTCCTCGACTCCAGCCAGGACTCCAATGAATCCAACAATATCTACGGTTCCGTCCCCTGGCGCATCGGACCCGATCTCTACGTCTCCTACTTCTGGTACTCCAAAAAGGGCGCCGAGCTCAAATACAAGTTCAAGGTGTGCAACAAGGGCACCCACAAAGCCACCAACTTCCGTGTCGGCATCTACTTCAACCGCGCCACGCCTCCCGGCGCCGGAGAGTATTCCGACACCTTCAAGTCCTACGATAAGCTCGATCCCCCCAACTGCCAGTGGAAATGGGCCTGGAGCGGCACCACCCTCGAGTGCACCCCCGTATGCACCGAAGAGGACATCGACGGTGACAAGAAACCCGATCCCATCGAGGTCGCCCGCAACCCCACGCCCAACGGCCAGTACCTCTCCTGGTGCAAGGCCGACTCCGGGGATTTCGTCGAGGAGGCCAACGAGGACAACAACGTCTCCTGGCCCATCTTCATCAACATGGCCAACCCTGATCTGGTGATCAACAAGTTCGAGGCCACGGTCTCCGAGAGCGCACCATACACGGTCACCTACACCGTGGAGGTGTGCAACATCGGCGCCGCCTGCTCCGGTGTGTACTGGATCGACCTGTACTACCACCGCGAACGTGACAACCCGCCCACCTCCGGACAGCCCGGCGACGTCCACATCGGAGAGCCTTCCCTGCCCTACGGGCCCCTCCCCTCCGACGATCAGAGTCCCCGGCCCTCCAGCTGCGTGACCCACCAGTTCCAGCGCTTCAACACCCCTGTGGGCGAATACTCCTCCTACCTCCAGGTCGACGCCGACGACTTTGTCGTTGATCCCGACCGCGTCAGCAACCAGAAGGGCCCCCTCCCGGTCGAGGTCCCCAAGGGCGTGATGCCCTCCGGCTGCGAGGACAACGACGGTGACGGCTTCGGCTACGGACGTGACTGCGCCAAGGAGCCCCTGTGCGTCTCCAACTGCGAGGGCGATGAGACCTGCATCGACAGCTGCCCCGTGGATGAGTCCATGCTCGACTGCGACGACGACAACGCCGACATCCACCCCGGCGCAGAGGAAGACTGCACCAACGACCTCGACGACAACTGCAACGGGACAGCCAACGACGGCTGCGCCGGCGTCGACTGCGTCGACAACGACGGTGACGGTTCCCCCGCAGGCCCCGACTGCAATCCCTCCAACGTCGACTGCGACGACACCGATCCCAACCGCAGGCCAGGCCAGGCCGACACCTGCGGCGACAACATCGACAACGACTGCGACGGGTACACCGACGACTGCTGCCCCGGGGTCGACGTCTGTGACGAGGACGGCGACGGCGCCTGCACAGGAACCGACTGTCCCGGCCCCAGGGATCCCGAATGCGTCGCCGCCTGCAACGGCGATCTCTCCTGCATCGAAGAGTGCCCGGCCCAGAAAGATCCCGCCTGTGTGGCCGCCTGCGAAGGCAATGACAACTACAGCGCCTGCGTCGCCGCTTGTCCAGACTTCAAGGATCCCGACTGTGTGGCTGGCTGTGATGGCGACACCACCTGTATCAACGCCTGCCCGCCTCCCCAGGATGGCGACGACTCCAACCCCGAGTGTGGCTGGGCCGGATCCGTGGAGATCTGCGGCGACCACATCGACAACGACTGCGACGGCATCCCCGACGACGGCTGCCCCGGCACCTACTGCGAGGACAACGACAACGACGGCTACGGCGTCGGCGAGGGTTGTCAGGGGCCCCAGGACTGTGACGACACCAACCCCGACATGAACCCCGGCGTGGCCGAGACCTGCGGCGACGGCGTCGACGACAACTGCGACTATGTCCCCGACGGGATGTGCGACACCTGCGTGGACA
>QKIM01000375.1 GCA_003249585.1 Deltaproteobacteria bacterium | reverse complement strand
ACAGTAAGTATCTTCCGAACCCCAAGGGCTGCAGCTGGTGGAAGACGAGAACGGTTGGCCCCGCTGCCGGAATTACACCGGGGAAACCTTGGAGCAGGTGATCGGGTGCATCTCGACGCTGGGAACAGGGGGATGCGGTTTCGAGCAATCCCTGGAGGCCATGTACAAGGCGTTGAACCCCAGCAACACCGCCAATGATGGGTTCATGCGGGATTCTGCGCGCCTGGGCGTTTTTTTTCTCACCGACGAGGACGACTGTTCGACGAAAAACAGCGAGCTGTTCAATCCCGAAGGGGGGCTCTCCGACGCGCTGGGGCCCCTCACGGACTTCCGCTGCACGGAGTTCGGTGTCACCTGCGACCAGGAGTGGGAGCGGGTAATGCCCTCGGGCACCGCCACCTACACGGGCTGCCACAGCCGGCCCGACACTGATCCTCGTTCCATGCTCTACCCCGTCTCACGCTATGAGAATTTCCTCCGACAGCTCAAGAACAGCGACGAGATCATCGTCGGTTCTATCGCCGGACCCAATGACAAACCCCTCACGGTGAGCGTCGACGAGGACCAGTACCCCCAGCTCGATGTCACGTGCGGTACGGCTCGTCCAGCCGTGCGCCTCCAGGAATTGGTGACCGCCATGACAGCTGCATCCGAGGTGTCTTCGCTCTCCTCCATCTGCGCAAGCGACTTTGATGACGCCCTTGGGGACCTTGGTGAACGCCTGCCGGTTCCGTCCCAAGGACCCTTTTGTCTGCCACTGGTGGCCGCGGGTTGCCCCGATCCAGCGGCGGCGGCAGGGGCGACACCCCTGACCTCCCTGCCGGCGGAAAAGGCAGAATCCTGTGTTCCGGACTGCCGTGTATCCGCACAGGACCTGGAGTATCTGGTGTATGCCGATATCCCCCCATGCCCTGCCGACTATGCCGGTGGTCGTCCCGATCCCGTTGACCCCGATCTCCCTGTGGAGATGTGTTTCTACATCGGCTACGAGCCCGTCTGTTCGGCACGGGCCCGCAAGGGGGCCGTGAAGATTGCCTCCCGAGGGCCATTGGAGGGAAATTTGTTCGTTTATTGCCCCTATCTCCCTAATTCAGAATACAACTGCAGCGACGGGGTCGACAACGACCAGGACGGCCTCGTCGACGGCCAGGATCCCGACTGTCGGCCGTGAAGAAACTGGGCCCCCGCCCGCGCGAGGGCGAGGGGGGAGTGTGTATTTGGCTGGTGGTCAGGGACGCATTGCGGGGACCAGGACACGGCGGGGAATGCGCTGCGGATGTTCGTGCCACTCCATGGCTGTCTTGCAGGTCTTCCTGTCCAGCCGATACCCCTCGGCGCCGCCCGTACGCTCCTCGCTGGAGGGATGAGAGACAATGATTTTGTAGTGATCGGGGAAGGTGCGGACGCTGAGGTGATGCCCCGAAGGGTACTTCGCCTTGAAAGCGGACAGGCAGTCCACGTTGGCCTTGGCCGGCTTCCTGGTGTGCGATGCCATCATGGGAGCGGTCGTGGCTTTGGGAGGAGTGTTTTTCGGCTCTGTCCTTCGGGGGTGTTTGTCGTGGCTGCAGCCACCGGTGACGAGCAGGGACAGAGTAAGCACAACCAAACGCATTAGCCACCTCCTCGATGGTGAACGGTCCTGTCACTATACGATACAAATCCACCTTCGAGATTGAAAATAAAAAGATCGGGAGATACTATCAACAGATATCCGACAGTTGTCTCCACTGTCGATCAGAGGAGTGGTCACATGTCTCGTTCTGTGTTCGCGATCGCGCTGATGGTTTGTTCATTCGGGTTCCTGTCACAAACGCAAGCCGCCAACTTCCCCGGCGTCCACACGCAAAACAGCGGGCCCTTTTCCCTCTCCTCCGGGATGACGCTCTCGGTGCGCATCGACGGGGGTGCGGTGCAGGTTATCACCTTTTCTTCCGCCGATTTCGCGGATATCGGCAACGCCACCGCAAGGGAGGTGGCCGCAGTCCTCAAGCGTGACCTGACGGGTGGCGTCAGTTATCCCTACAGCAGCAACACGACCGTCCAGATAGAGTCCGGAACAATCGGGGCAGAGGCCAGCGTGCAGGTCACGGGGGGGACCGCGAACACCGTGCTGGGGTTTCCCACTGCCGTGGCCACGGGGGGCTGGACCCCGGTGTACACGGGCGGCTATGTCCTCGGAGATCTCGAGTCCGATGGAGCCGCGGGAGGGCGAGAGATCGTCGGGTGCGACCGGGATGACCCGGATAACGCGGCGGCCATCTGTGCCCCGGCAAACCGCGATGAGGATCTTCCCGCGGTCCTCCTGTATCTGGACGATGACAACCTCCATGTGAGGCTGCGGCTGGACGCGGCACCCGAGCAGGCGGCCAATGTGCTCCGCGCCTTCGCGTGGGGTGTCCTGCTGGATACGGACGGGGACTACGCGGACTACGAGTATTCGCTCATGATCAGCGGTATCCTGACGGCTTCCATCGAACTGAGGGGCAACACCATCAAGACGGGGGTCGGCGACCCTTCGGACGCGGCAGAGTTGAGTTCCTACTACACTCCGGTTGCCTTTGAAGAGGCGTGTGGAGTCTATGGCTGCGGGAACAGCCGGGTCTCCGTGGCCTGCCTGGCTTCCCAGGAGCTCTGTTTCAACGGGAACGACGATTACTTCCTCGATTTCGCCATTCCTGTCTCTTCGCTGCTCGATCTCCCTGATGTGGATGCGTCCACCCCGATCACCTTCTGGGGCGGCACCTCCAACGCCCAGGCATCGCTCACGGTGGACATCGCCAACACCATCGATGTCCCTGGGCCTGGTGTGCTCCAGTGCTCAGGCTCCAACCCCACGACGCTGAGCGGGTGTGGCCCCGATACGGCCGCGTCGGTGCAGACCGTCTTCGGAGAACCCTTTGCCCTGAGTTCCTCGGGTGACATTCTCTTGTTGCAGATCGATGGCGCCTCGCAGATCGTCTTCTTCTCTGCCGCGGACTTCGTGTCCATCTCCAATGCAACCGCCGCGGAGGTTGTGGCGGCCATCAACAACCAGGTGGAGGGAGGGAACGCACAGGTAGGACCCGGCGGCATCGTGGTGATTGAGAGTGACAGCCTCGGCTCCACCAGCTCCATCGAGGTGCTTGCGGGCGGCGCGAATACCGCGCTCGACTTCTGTCCGGGAATCAAGTACGGCGTCGACGGTGACCCGGACGAGGACGAAGACGGCGTCTGTGCTTCCATGGACTGCGACGACACGGATCCGAACAACTACCCCGGAAACGTGGAAGTATGCGACGGTCAGGACAACAACTGCAACATGGAGGTGGACGAGGGGTTCGACGGCGACGGTGACGGGGTGAGTACCTGCGGCCCCGACGGGATCCCGGGCACAGCCGATGACGACTGCGATGACACGGATTATATGAATTTTCCGGGCAACACGGAGGTGTGCGACGGTCAGGACAACAACTGCAACATGGTGGTGGACGAGGGGACCACCGATACGGACTACGATGGAACCTGCGACCTCATCGACCCCGATGACGACAACGACGGGATCCCCGACACCATGGACCCTGAACCATTAAACCCTGATATTTGTGGTGACCAGGACGGCGACGGGTGTGACGACTGCGCTGTCGGGACCGACGATTTCGGGCCACTCTCAGACAGTAATCCGGCCTGGGACGGGCTGGACAGTGATGGTGACGGCGCCTGCGACCTGGGTGACCCTGACGACGATAACGACACCGTGCTCGATATCTTGGACAACTGTCCGTTGGTGCCCAATCCGGGGCAGGAGGATATGAACGGAGACGGCATCGGAGATGCGTGCCAGGACAGCGACGGCGATACGGTCCTCGATGCGGCGGACAACTGCCCGCTGGTGGCCAACCTGGACAAGGCGGACGCCGACGGCAACGGTATCGGGGATGCGTGCCAGGACAGCGACGGCGATACGGTCCTCGA
>QKIM01000132.1 GCA_003249585.1 Deltaproteobacteria bacterium | reverse complement strand
AAGCCATGATCTCGGGAGTCCTGGCCTCCCTGTCCACGAAGCGGCCATCTTCCGTCGTGCACAACAATCTTTTCCGGAAAAGGAGCAGGCCATGAACTCAGTCCTCGCCCTGTCTGTCACCGTGATGCTCGCAGCGACCGGCTGCAGGAAGCCACCGCAGAGCGGCCCGCCCAACTTCAGGAAGCTGTGTGAAACCTCCCTCACAAAACTCCGACGCTGTATGCCGGGCGACATCCCCGACACCCGGCACAAGGACGCCATCGGCTGGTGCGCGGCCCGCATCCGGCGCATCTTCCGGGAGGACCGCCCCTTCTTCGACACCATGATCTCCTGCTATGACCTCGAGGATTGCGAGAAGATGCACGCCTGCATCAAAAAGCACGCCAGGAAGGTCAAGGAGTATCGGCATTGACCACCTGCCCTGAAGGGGCGAGCGGTTCTCTCTGTCAGGGGAGTTCGACGGCGCCGAGATCGCAGCCCTCCGCAGGGCGGACTTGATCCAGCTGGTCCAGCGCCGGGCAATCGGTTCCCGCGCCCTGGGCCGGGCTTGCGGCGTCGAAGGGGAGGGTCGTCTCCCCGTTGGCCAGCTCCCGCGCGAGCAGCGGGTCCTGGGAGGTGAAGGCCGTTCCACAGCTCGGGTCCTCGGGATAGACGATGTTGTGGGCGCTCCCCTCCCCCCAGGTTGTCGCACAGGTCCACAGGTAGCCAAGATCGTTCCCCGTCTCGCCGTTGTGGGAGAAGATGCAGTTTCGCACCTCCTGGGTGTAGGCGATCCCCAGCGCCCCGCCCCAGTTGCCGGCGTTCTCGGCGAAGGTGCAGTTCACGAAGGTCGCTGTGTATTCGGTCTCGTCGGAGGTTCGGACGGCGCCACCCCAGCGGGCCGAGTTGCCGAAGAAGGTGGTGTTCTCGAAGGTGGCATCCCCGGAGGCCATCCAGATGGCCCCGCCCTGGCCCTCCGTGGCGTCGTTATTGGCGAACAGCGACGATCTCACCTCGAACTCCCCGTGGACCCGCATGGCGCCGCCCAGATAGGGGCTCCCCCCCGTGATCTGGTTGTCACTGAACCGGCAGTGGTCCACCAGGAGGCGATCCCGCTCCCCGGTCGCCTCGTTGTGGTAGGCGCACAGGAAGAAGGCCCCCGAGGAGCTCGTGGCGATGTTGTTGACGAAGGTAGTGCCGCACAGCTTCGTCTCGCCGCTGCTGCCCTTGACAGTCCCCTCGGGATAATAGGCGCCGTCCACGAAGACCGCGCCGCCGTCGTCGGCCTCGTTTCCATCGAAGAGGCAGTTCACGAGGGTGGTGTTGGAGAGCATGCTGTGGATGGCCCCGCCCGTTGGAGAAGCGTTGCCCCGAAACTCGCTGTCGACCACCGTCAGGTGGGCGCCGTGGGGATAGATGGCCCCGCCTCCGTGCCCCAGGGTCGCGTCGGCCACGTTGTTCTGAAAGAGGCACTCCTCGATGTAGACGTGGCTGTGTCCGCCGGTATAGATGGCGCCGGCGTTGTCCCAGCCGTTCTCCACGTTGGAGAGCTGGCGGTGTCCGTTCTGGAAGGTGGTGCCCGAGAGCACGACGGTGGCGTAGTAGTCGACCTCGACCAGCCGCGTCTCGCCGCCCCCGTCGATGGTGAGTTCCCCGGCGCCGTCGAGGAAGGTCTGATCGACGACGGTCAGCGGCGCCGTCACCGTGATGGTCACAGGTCCCCCGCAGTCGAAGGTGACATGGGCCCCCTCCGAAAGGGCGGCGCGCAGGGCCGCTTCATCGCAGGACTCCGCGGTCCCGTCTCCAACGACGTAGGGGGTCGTGGACGTGGCGGGTCGCGCCGGAGCCTCGCACACCATGGGTGGATACACCTTTGGTTTCACTTTTTTACCATCACCCCCGCAGCCGGTGGCGACCGCCATGAGCCCTGCGCCAAAGACCGCGAGCACCGCGAAGGAAAAGGGGACACCCCTGCGCACGCATAAAGACAAAACAGTCGTCATGGATTTGGTCCTTCCATTGTTTTGAAATCGGGTTCAGTCACACTTGCCGTGGACCCAGTAGGAGCCCTTTTTACATTCTCCACTGACCGCGGTCTCCACGCACCGGCCGTTGCAGCAGTGGACCCCCATGAGCTCGCACTCGGCGCTGTCCTTCTTCTGGCAGGCGGCACTGCGCCGCAGGATTTCGTCGGTGCGCAGGATAGTACCGCAGGCGGAGCCGTCGTGGCACACCCCGCACTCGGAGTCCCTGGAGCACCGGACATTGGCAGGAACGGTCGCAGGCGCCCTGGCATCCCGGCACGCCGCCGCGTGGGTGGTGAAGTCATAGGCGCCAAGTGTCGTCGCCTTCGCTGAGGTTCCGGGATCCGTCTGCGGCGCCCTGCCCCCGTCCCTGGGCGCTGTACACCCGCCCATCAACAGGAAGAACACACCATACAGTCCGAGCTTCATGGTCAACCTCTCTTTCTCCCTTGAAACTGTATCAGATAGCTCTGAGGATTGGGGCACAATCTCGTTTGCGTGCTCTATACAACACTTCGACAGGCAACTGAAGCCCATGTGCGGCGACACTCCCCGAGAATACCCCCGTGGAAGACTCAGGGGCAAATGACCGCTTCTTCGGGATGGACATCGTCCCACGTAAGACTATGGCAGGTCGGCGCAGCAGCGGAAGCCCGTGGAGTAGTCCCAGTGGGAGGTGTTGTGTGCCGTGGTCTGGTACAGGCAGCCCTCGCCGTTGATGACCGTGTCCACGTAGTACCCGCCCTTGAAGGTCCCCTCGGGGTCATCGATCCACTCGTGGAGGTTGCCCATGAGGTCGTAGATGCCTTCCGTGGTGACGCACTGGGCGTTGGTCCCGGTGAGGTCCACGGAGTCGTGGAGCTGGTTGATGCAGGGGTGGCCGAGCTCGGACCAGATCCAGGAGTCCGTGGTGCCGAAGTACTCCACCACGGGGTGGGGGGAGCGGGCGTCGTTGCACCAGCCGTCCTGGCGGACGTCGCCATAGGGGTAGGTGTTGTTCGCCGCGGTGCGGCAGGCCAGCATCCACTCCGGGGCGGTGCACAGGCGCTTGCCCGCCTGGGCGCAGGCCGCGGCGGACTGGATCTCGTTGATGTAGCCCTGGGGGATGGCGCCGGGGGCGCTCACGGCCTTCACCGTGGTGGTCCCGGGGTTGAAGTAGGGCGAGAAGGGGATCTCCGTGCCCGTCCCCGTGACCTCCACGAGATGGGCCTCCCAGATGTCCATGCAGAAGGTCCCTCCGCCCACGGGGCGCATGCCCCCGGGGCAGCCGCCGATGCCCGCCGGGGAGGTGATGCCCGTGTTGGGCTGGGGCACGTCGGTCTCGGTGCACATCTCGGGTTCGTCGCCGGGGGGCAGGCAGACCGACTGGCTCACGGAGGTCTGGTTGAAGCGTGGCCGCACCACGCACACATACCCCTCGCGGCAGCCGGTGCCGGGGAAGAGCGCGAGGTCGCAGCGGGCCACACAGATGCCCTCGCCGGCGGCTTCGGGGTTCTCCACGCAGAAGGTGACCGCGTCGTTTGCGTCACCGGAGTCGGGGCAGTACTGGGTGCAGGCCTGGGTGCACATGCCGCCGAAGGGGTCTCCCGTGAGACACTGAGGGCTCTCGTACTCGCAGTCCGCGACGTCGGCGCACTCGCCGCCTATCCACCCCTCGTTGGGCCAGGGCCCCAGGCAGACCGTCACCTCTCCACCGCGGCAGTCGTCGTCGTCACAGTCCGTGAGCCCGTCCTGGTCGTTGTCGATGCCGTCGGCGCACAGGGCGTCGGTGTCCTCGGTTATGGCGGCGCAGGACGAGGCGCAGTCGTCGTCGTCGCAGTCCGTGAGGCCGTCCTGATCGTTGTCCAGACCGTCACCGCAGTCGGTCTCGGGGGCAGCTGCACACCAGGCTGCACAGCCGGGATCGAGGCAGTCGGCCAGGCCATCGCCGTCATTGTCGAGGCCGTCG
>QKIM01000280.1 GCA_003249585.1 Deltaproteobacteria bacterium | reverse complement strand
ATTCCGCGGGTGCGCGGGGTGATGAGGGCCTCGATCTCCTCGCGGGCGGGCAGGTGGAACCCGTTCTCGGCCTTGAGCTGGAAGGGGACCAGGTTGACGCCGGCGTAGACCGCGAAACCGAAATAGTTGGTGTAGTAAGGTTCGAAGACGATGATCTCGTCTCCGGGGTTGGCGATGGCCAGGAACGCGAAGAAGATGGCCTCGCTGCCGCCGGTGGTGATCATGATCTCGTCGGGACCGAAGGGGATGCCGATCCGGTTGTAGTATTGGGAGACCGCCTCCCGGAAGGGGGCGATTCCCTGGGAGGGGCCGTAGGCCAGAACCGAGGGGAGCTCCTGGCGCAGGGATTCGAAGAAGGTCGGGGGGGTCTCGATGTCCGGCTGACCGATGTTCAGTTTATACAGATGCTTTCCCTCCTCCTTGGCCTTGAGCTCGAGGGGGAGCAGTTTTCGTATGGGGGAAGGGGGGATGGCCAGTGCGCGATGGGAGAGTTCCACGGGTTTGCCTCCGTCGGGTGAGAGGGACGCCGCGGGGATGGCCCGCAGCCCCCCTTTCATACGGCGCCGGCTTAGCGGTTGTCAATGAAATTATGTATGTATGGCAATATCTTTTGGAAGGCTTTTGCTCTATGTGACACCTGGTTCTTGTCGGACATGGGGAGCTCCGCCATGGTCCTCCCGTCGGGGAGCAGGAAAACGGGATCGTAGCCGAAGCCCTGATCCCCGGAGGGGCGGAAGGAGATGGCCCCCTCACACTCTCCCCGGACGGTGATCACCTCGGACGACCGGGGGTTTGGGCAGAAGGCGATGACCGACACGAAGCGGGCGGTCCGCTCGTGTTTGCCCTCCATCTCCTTGAGCAGGAGCTCCACGCGCTCCCGATCGTCCAGCCCCTCTCCGCCGTACCGTGCGGAGTGGACTCCCGGCCGGCCGTCGAGGACGTCGACCTCCAGGCCGGAGTCGTCGGCCAGGGTCGGCAGTCCCGTCTGCCGCGCACGCTCCACGGCCTTTTTCACGGCGTTGGCCTCGAAGGTCTCGCCGTCCTCGATGACCTCTGGGAGCTCGGAGAAGCGCGCCATGGACCACACCTCCACCGGCATCCCGTCGACGAGCTTCTGGAATTCCGCGGTCTTTCCCTTGTTTCCCGTGGCGAAGAGGAGGATCTGCTGGGTGATGGTGGTCTCGTTGATGGGGAGATAGTCCCCGAGCACCTGCAGCAGGATCAGGGGTTTGATGGGCTTGGAGACGAAGGCGTCGGCCCTGGCCTCCTGCACGCGCTGCCTGCTCTTCTCCCCCGTGCGCGAGGAGAGGACCACCACGGGCAGGTCCATGAGCATGGAGTCCCGCTTGATCTCCGTGATGAGCTCATACCCGTTCATGCGGGGCATCTCCAGGTCCGTGAGGACGAGGTCGAACTCTTCCTCGTGGAGCATGTTCCACGCCTCCCAGCCGTCCTGGGCTTTCATGACCTCGTAGCCGGCGTTGGTGAGCACGCGGGAGGAGGCTTCACGGACGGATTTGGAGTCGTCGACCACCAGCACCTTGGGCGCGGTGACGTGCCTGAGGGATTTGCGGATGATCTTGAACCCCAGGGCGGGGCGCGCCAGCGCCGCCAGATAGGGGATGTTGAAGATGAGCTGTACGGTGCCCGCGCCGGAGACGATGGCGCCGGAGAAGTACTGGAGCGACAGGAGCAGGCGTCCCAGAGACTTCACCGTGACGTCCTTGATGCCGATGAGGGAGTCGCAGGTGATGCCGAAGTGCTTGCCGCCGTGGGAGAGGACCAGGACCGGCATGGGTCTGGAGAAGCTTCTGGGGACCTCGAGGCCGAAGTAGTGGTGCAGAGGGCCCACGGGGATGGACTCGTTCTTCCAGAGGATGCGGCTCCCCGGCAGGATGCCCTTGCCCGAACGGTGCTCGATGAGCTCGGTGACGTAGGAGATGGGGATCCCGTACACCTCGTTGCCCAGCTGGAACAGGAGCGCCTGGCTGATGAAGGTGGTGACGGGGACGCGGACGGTGAACTCCGAGCCGACTCCCTGCATGGTGGAGACCGAGATTTCACCGCCCAGACGCCGGATCTTCTCACGGACAAGGTTGAGCCCGATACCGCGTCCAGAGTGCGCGTCGGAGCTCTCCCTGGTGGAGAAGCCGGGCAGGAAGATGGCCTCCAGCAGTTCCTCCAGGGCGAAGTGATCCAGGTCGACCATGTTCTCGATGAGACCGTCATCGAGGATCTTCTGCTTGATGGCGCCCAGATCGATGCCCTCGCCGTCGTCGGAGACGGTGATGTGCACGAAGGAGCCCATCTGGGTCGCACCGAGGGTGATGGTGCCGCGCTGCCGCTTGCCACGGCTCATGCGCTGTGACGGTGACTCGATACCGTGGGTGACGGAGTTGCGGACGATCTGGATCAGGGGGGTGGAGAGGTTGTCGACGACGCCCTTGTCCAGCTCCACCTGGCTCCCCGAGGTGACGATCTCCACCTCCTTGCCCGTCTGGAAGGCCACCTCCCGGATGGTCTGCTTCAACTTGAGGAAGAGCAGCTCCAGAGTGGTGATGCGCAGGTCCACGAGGTTGCTCTGCAGGGAGGAGGCCACATTGAGCAGGGAGTGACACTCCCGGGTGAGGCTGGCCGATGAGTGCTCGAGGTTGTAGATGAGCTCGGCGATCTCCACCTCGAGCTCCTGGAGCCGCTCCAGACGATCGGCCTCGCTCATGCGGGAGCGGTCCTCCAGCAGGAAGCTGCGCAGGGTCTGGTGGGAGAGGAGCAGGTCGCTGGTGATGGAGATGAACTCGTCGCGGGACTTCTCGATCTGGGTGCGGACCATGGTGAGCTCCTCGGAGTTGCCGATGAGCTTGTCGATGCTGGCCGTGGGAACCTTGAGGAAGCGGGAGGCGAACTGCTCCTCTTCGGGGACGGAGTGCGCGGCCTGGACAGGGTCGACGCCCTGTAGGGTACGGCGGGTCTGCAGCTCACGGGGCGCCTGTTCCGGGGCAGTGGCGGGAGGGCCCTTGGGCACGATATCAGGCGGCGTGACGGTCTGGACGTCGACGGGGGCCTCCAGGGCCTCACCCAGGAGGGCCTGCAGCTCGACGAGGATGTCGGCTCCGGTGTTCACCGCCTGGCGTAAAAGGGAGGCCGTGTGGAAGAGGATGGGCATGGCCGCCGCCGGCGGGAGGCTCTTGCGTCGCTGGTAGTGGTCGAAATAGTCCTCCAGCTGGTGGGCGGCCTCGCTGATGATGGTCTGCCCCACGGTGGCCGCGGCGCCCTTGAGGGTGTGGGTGGTGCGGAAGAGGTCGTAGATGACATCCGCGCCGCGGAAGAGCTGCTCGAGGCCCCTGTCGTAGGCGGTGATGTGCTCCTCGGCCTCCTGGGTGAACACCTCGAGCAGCAGCAGCTGCATCTCGTCCATGGGGACCTGGGCCAGCGTCGGGCGGTGATCATCCTCGAGCAGGGGCTCCTCCACCGCCTCGGGTTCGGGAAGATCCCGAGGTGGCGGTGGTGGGGGCGGAGGCAGGGAAACGGGGGTCAACTCCTGGGTGGAGGCGAGTTCGCGGGAGGGCGGGTCGTCGAGGCTGGCCGCGTGGCGCAAAAGGGAACCGATGACCGAGGTCCCGTCCACCCCGTGCACGATGGTGTCCTCGAGCATGATCACGGCCATGATGGTGAGGATCACCTCCCCGGCCGAGGGGAGGGTGCCGCCATCGTAATGGGAGTGATAATAGTCCTCGAGGAGCTTGGAGGCGGAACTGATGTGGTCCAGACCGACGGTGGCCGAGGCGCCCTTGAGGGTGTGGGCGCCGCGATAGATCTCGGGGACAGCCTGCTTGTCCAGGGGGGTCTCCAGGAGCTCCGTGAGGCGTTCGAGATGCTCTTGGGCCTCTTCGCAAAAGACCTGGAGGAGCGTGGCCAGGAGCTCCGGGTCGTAGAAGTCCATGGCCGAGTTCTGGT
>QKIM01000351.1 GCA_003249585.1 Deltaproteobacteria bacterium | reverse complement strand
CAGCACGATGTACAGGAGGATGAAGCCCAGGGCATAGAGAATGGAGAGGATGCCGTTGATGCGCAGGCGCTTGCCGACCTGGGGACCCCGGCTCTCCACGGAGAGGATGTCGCAGGCGTCCTTGTCCTTGTCATGGGTGGGGAGTCCAAGCTGCGTGCGGAGATCGGCCTCGAGCTTCTCGCTGATGGAGTCCAGCGAGATGGTGTACTCGTTGCGCTGGGGGGAGACGTAGGTGCTCTCCTTGAAGTCGAGGGTATAGGGATGCGACTTGCCCCACTTGGGTTTCTCGCCCTTGTCGAGTTTGGCTTTGTATTCAATGGCTTCCTGAGATAGCTCGACCTTGGGGAGGGTCGCCTTGATGCCCAGTTTGTCGAAGATCGTCTTGAACGCAGCGATCTCAACGGGCTTGTAGAAGCGGACCTTGAGGTGGTCGCCGGACTCTGAGAAGCGGACGCGGAAGAAGTCGGTGTTGTAGGCCTTGAGGAAGGTCTCTTTGATGAGGTTCTTCTTGGCGTCGCTCAGGGAGGAGAAGTCCCGCATGCGGATCATGAAGGAGTTGGCGCCGCCGAACTCGAGGACGTCGAATTCGGTGTACCCCAGCTTGGTCATGGCGGCCCGCACCTTCTCGGAGGTCATCTTGTTGCCGAACTTGACCTGGATCTGGGTACCGCCCATGAAGTCGATCCCGTAGTTCAGCATCCGTCCGCGACCGGGGATGACGAAGGAGTTGAGAATGAGGGTGATTACCGAGATGACGATAAGGGAGATGGAAAGAACATAGAACTTCTTCCGTTTCCCCATGAAATCCCAATTGTTGTTATAGAGATATTTTTCGAACATACCCTTACCTCTGCGCCTATATGCTCAGGCTCTCCACTTTGTGCTTTCTGGAAGTGATGTAGTCAAAGATCACACGGGTGAAGAAGACGCCTGTGACAATCGAAGTGATGATACCGATGATGAGGGTGACCGCGAAACCTTTGATGGGGCCGGTTCCGAACTCGTAGAGCACCACACCGGCGATGGCCGTGGTGATCTGTCCGTCCATGATGGCCCAGAAGGCACGGGAATACCCGGAGTCGATGGCCGCGCGCGGGTTCTTGCCCAGGCGCAGCTCTTCTCGAATTCTCTCAAAGATGATCACGTTGGCGTCCACCGCCATACCAATGGTCAAGACGATACCCGCCATTCCGGGGAGGGTGAGACGGGCCTCGAAGGCAGCCATGATGGCCATGAGGAAGACCACGTTGAGCAAAAGGGCTGCCACGGCGATGAAGCCGCTCAGTTTGTACCACATGAGCATGAAGAGGATGACGAGGAAGGCGCCGATACCCAGGGCCAGCTGGCCTCTCGCGATGGCGCGCTTGCCGAGGCTGGGGCCGACGTTGAGCTCCATCTCCTTGGTGAGGGGAGCGGGGAGGGAGCCGGACTTCAGGGTGCCCACCAGCTCCTCGACGTCTGCCAGGACCTGCTGCGCGGTACCGAAGGAGCCGACAGTGATCTGCACGTTCTCGTGGATCTCGTCCTGGATGACGGGGGCGGAGGCGACCCAGTTGTCGAGCTTGATGGCCATCTTCCAGCCCTTGTGGGCGCCGGTCATCTCCGCGAAGTAGCGGCCGCCCGTGCGGTTGAAGGTGGCGTTGACCACGGGGCGGGACTGACGGTCGTACCCGACCTGGGCGTTGATGATGTACTCACCGGTCACCTTGGTGCTCTTGAAGAGCAGCATGGCGCGGAGGATCTTCTGGGAGGTGTGGACGCCCTGGGGGTTCGTCTTGCGATCCCGCTCGAAGCCGATCTCACGATCCAGGGGAAGCATGATGCCGGCGGCGGGGAGCTCTTTACGGAAGAGGTTCTCCAGCTTTTCACGGGCGGTCTTGAAGGCGATGGTCTGGTCCTGGGGAAGGGATCTGGTGGGGACATCCATCTCGATGTACCAGGTCTTCTGGACCACGGCCTCGGAGCGGGCCTTGTAGGAGTCGCGCTGGATCATCACACCCTTGTAGGGACCGGTCTTGACGGTGCCCTGATTGGTGATCTTGTACTTGTCACGCAGGTAGCGACCGACCTGGGCCATATACGTGGACTTGGGGCCGGAGTCCACCATCTTGAACTCGAGGTGGGCGCTGCGCTCGATGATACGCTTGATGCGATCCTGGCTGCGCTTGTCCAGACCGGGGAGCTCCACGACGACCATGTCGTCTTTTTTGTAGATCTCGGGGGAGGCGACGCCGAACTCGTCGACGCGGTCGCGGATGGTCTCGACGGCGCGGGACAGGGCCTTGGCCTCCATGTTGGAAGCGAAGCGGCTGTCCATAATATAATAGTAGGTCTTGTCCTTGACGCCCGTGTGGACCAGACGGCGGCTGTCATACTCGAGATACCCGCCGATGGCCTTGTCGAGCTTCTTGGTGTCGACGGCCTTGAGGAAGGTGATTTCCAGACGGTTTCCGCGAACTTCTACCTTGAAATTCGCAGAGATGTCCTTGTCCTTCTCGCCGTACTCTTCCATGAGACGGGTCTTGATGTCGACGCCCCAGCCGTCGAGCTGGTCTTCGATGATGATATCGGTATCGATAGCATACTCGAGGTGGACACCGCCGGCGAGATCGAGACCGCGC
Source organism: Deltaproteobacteria bacterium (assembly GCA_003249585.1). Classification (GTDB taxonomy): domain Bacteria; phylum Myxococcota_A; class Polyangia; order HGW-17; family HGW-17; genus SZUA-580. The sequence continues at coordinate 1,335 of QKIM01000351.1, read as the reverse complement.
AGGACCTTCTTGTTGAAATAGCTGTTGAACCACTTAGGCAGTTTTGCTTCGTCGACGAAGGTCGGAAGTAGGTAAATTACTGAGAATATACCAAAAAATCCGAAGAAAACTACACGCCAAAACCATTTACGCTCCATGTTATTCTCCCCGCTAGCTACGCGTTTTCCTTGTCTTTGTTTTTGCCCTTCTTCCGGCCGCTCACCGTTTCGGTCGGCGCGGAATCGGAGGGGGAAGACTCATCATTGCCCAGGGCCTGTTTGCCCGAGATGTGTGATCTGAGGACACGGATCCTCACCCTGTCCGCGACTTCAACGGTCGCGAACCGGTCGGTGAGGGAGACGATGGTCCCCAGGAGGCCGCCGCTCGTGATGACTTTATCACCTTTTATCAAGGCGTTGAGCATCGATTGGTGCTCCTTCTGCCGTTTCTGCTGCGGGCGGATCAGGAAGAAGTAGAAGACCACAAACATGACGGCCAGCAGACCGAAGCTGGTGAAGCTGCTCCCGCCGCAGTCGGGCTGCTTCTTCTCCTGCTGCTTCCCTTTGGGGTCGACCATGACGGTCGACATGCCGTCGGAGCTTTGTGTGGCGCCCGGCGATCCCCCCTGGTTCGCCACCGTTGGAGCCATGCCCGGAGCGGACATGGAGGGGGCTGAAGGCTCGATGTTAGGTGTTTGACTTTTAATGGAAAAACTCAAAATTCCTCCTCAAGGCTGCAGGAAAACAGGCCTTTACGGGACCTTGTAGGTCAGCTTGGTGTAGCAGAGATAGGGCCGAGGGTCAACTACAAGGTGAATTCAGTTTTGGAAATGTAAAGAGATAACATTCTAAGGAGGGAATATTTATACCTGATTTTGTAAAATTTCAATGAGCATTGACTTATCCGGATGTTCCCCTATAGTTCTCCATCTTCTCAGAGCGTTCCCTTATGGCACGCTCCCGCGAGGCGACCGACTGTGCGATTCAGCGCGCTGCAATTGAAAGAGATTCGTCAGGCCCTGGATCTGGCGGAGATCATAGGCCGTCAGGTCACACTCAAGCTCAGTGGCAACCGGCTCAAGGGGCGGTGTCCCTTCCACGACGAGAAGACCCCATCATTCTTCGTCGATGCGCTCAAGGGACGGTACTACTGCTTTGGCTGCGGGGTCAAGGGCGACGTCTTCGACTATCTCATGGCCATGGAGGGGATCACCTTCGCAGAGGCCGTGGAGCGTGCCGCCGCCGAGGCGGGGGTCGATCTCCATTCCCTGGACTCCAGGGAGGAGGAGGAGCTGCGGCGGCAGGAGGCAAGGCGCGCAGCCCTCTATAATATTAATGATAAGGCGTGCACCTTCTT
>QKIM01000154.1 GCA_003249585.1 Deltaproteobacteria bacterium | reverse complement strand
AAGGCGGTCGTCTCCCACACCATGGCCTCCCGCGGTGCCTATCTCCCGCTGGCGGCGCTGCGGGCCATGTCTCTGGTGAAGCTGGATAGGCGCAAGGAAGCCCAAAAGCTCCTCTCGCTCTTCAAGGGCGTTGAGACCACGACCCTGGGCCTCACCGCCAGCATTCAAATCGCCACGGGGACCTCGGCCCTCGACGCCGTCTACGGGGTCGTGGAGCGCAACGATGTCCACATGCGCGACCCTTACTTCTATGCGACGGTGGCGCGCTCCTTCCTCAAGGGAACCAGAAAGGACCGCCTGCTGAGGGCCAAATACTACCTCGACAAGATCCTCCGGCTCACTCCCGAGAGTTTTGATTCCCGCATTCTCATGGGACGTATTCTCATTGAGAGCGGAAAATTCGAACAGGGTGAGCGCATGATGAAGGAGAGCATGGAGAGCGAAGAGGCCTCGGGAGATGATCTCTTCGCGTGGGTGGATCTGGAGATGGCCATGCGCCGCTTCGGTCCTGCCATGGTCGCCCTGGAGATTGGAGCAAAACGGTTCCCGAAGGACACGCGCATTCCCTTCACCAGGGCGGAGATCTATCTGGGAAGGAATGACCCCAAGAAGGCACTGAAGTATTTGTATAGAATCAAAAAAATAAAAGGGGTGGAGGGGAGGTTCCACCTTCTGGAGGGACGGTGCTACCTCAAACTGAGAAACAAACGCAAGGCCGAGAAGGCCTTTGCCAGGGCCGTCAAGGCCGATCCCGACTCTGCGCTGTCCCATTTCCTCTATGGCCAGATCCTCATCAAGAGCGACAAGGTAAAAAAATCCATAAAATTCCTTGAAAAGGCCATTGAGCTTGAGGCCAGGGCGGTCGCGACCGTCAAGAACCATACAACGTCCGACTGGCTCTCCAAGGCCCACTATCTGCTGGGCGGCGTGTATAAGGAACTGGGCAACCGGAAGAAGGCGGCCCATCACTTCAGGAAGTTTGCACAGATGGTGCCCGAGGGACCGCTCAAGGATGAGGCCATGCGGTTGCTGCGCTCCATCGATGCCCACTGAGAAATCCATGCCATCCACCACTCTTCCTCCTCCCTCCAAGGCGTGGGGACAAAACTATCTGCAGAACCGCGGCGTGATCCGCAGGATCGTGGAACAGCTAGAGGCGCGTCCGGGGGATCGAATCCTCGAGATAGGCGGTGGGCGGGGGGCGCTCACTATGCTCCTGGCGGAGCTGCCAGGCTGTGAGGTGACGGTCCTTGAGCCCCATCCACCCTCCTTCGAGAATCTGTGCTCCCTCTTTTCCAGTGCACCCAACGTCACCATCCTCAAGGCTGATGCGACGACCGTGGACTTTTCCTCCTTCCAGGCGCACCTGACCGTGGGCAACCTCCCCTACAACGTCTCCTCGAGGATCCTCACGGCCCTCCTCCGCACCGGTAGAGCCCAACGCCGATGGGTGCTCATGTTTCAGCGAGAGATGGCGCAGCGCATTGTTTCGGGACCCAACTCCAAGAACTTCGGGGCGCTCTCCGTCGCGGTCCAGGCCGCGAGCGTTCCAAAAATCGTCTTCAATGTCAGCCCGGGTTCCTTCTATCCTCCCCCCAAGGTGGAATCCAGTGTGGTTGCCTTCACCCCCCTCGAGGAGGGTGATCTGTTCGTCTCCGAAGAGTCTCGAGTTTTTCTTCAGGATCTCTTCGGGTTCAGGAGAAAGACCCTGCAGCGCTCGCTCACGAGGCTGCTCGGTGAGGAGGGAGCCCTCAGATGTCTCACCGAGGTGGGGGTGGACGGCACCAAAAGACCCGAGAACCTCACCCTCGAGGAGTTCAAACTTCTGATCTCCTCAGCTTTACATTACAGGCGTTTGTGTTACGGTGATCTCAGCTGATCAGGCACGTGTTCCTTCACTGTGCCCCGAGTTATGAATCAAGTGGCGAAAAACATCATCCTCCTTCTCGACACACAGAACAAGAGCAGCGACCTGATCGAGTCGTTCGAGTCGCTCAAGGTTATTTTGGAGATCATCACCAACTCCAATCACCTCGCTCAACATCTGGCCGTTGGGGATGCCTCGGCCGCGGTGGCCAATATCCACCACAACGACGAGTTCGAGCTCCTCGAGCACGTCTCCAAGATCTCCCTGACCTATCCCGAGATCCCCATTGTCCTGCTGCTCCCCGAGCCCATCCAGCCTTCGCTCAACTGGGGGCCCAAGGTCTTCGCGCTGGTCAAGCCCATCTCGGCCTACACCATCCTTCAGCGTCTGCAATTCCTGAGCAGCACAGAGTTCCCCTACGACGGGCTGCTCAAGCAGGGAATGCTGCTGTCGCTCCTGGACCACTGCCTCAGCGAAAAGAAATCCTTCAGGATAATGTTGAATTACAACGATTTCCACACGGCGGACCTCCTCCTCCGTGAAGGGCAGTGGGTCTCCCTGTATCTCGACGACGGGCTGCGAAATGACAAGCTGCTCCTCCCCTTCTGCTGGGAGAACGCGCTGTACAAGATAGAGGAGACGTCCAAGGCCGAGGTGGGGGAATTCGAAATCTCCAGCGCCGACTACCAGAAGTTCCGCATGGAGCTGCACTCCTGGCTGTCATTGATGGAACAGCTGCCCGACCCCCTGGCTCAGGTCAGGTGCAACAAGAAGCACCTCAAGTCCGCACGAGCCAGCCTCCCTGACAAGGTGAAGCCTCTCGTGGCGCTCCTTGACGGACAGCGAGACCTCTTCCGGGTCTTCCTCGACTGTGAACTCAGACCTTTCGAGACCGCACAGCATCTCGGGTATCTCTACTATTCGAAGATACTGGAAGTGATCGATCCCAACGCCCCCGCCCCGCCGCTGGCGGACATCCCCATCCCTCCCCTTGCCCGATCCAAAGAGGAGAACGCGTCACAACCCAAGCGACGGTCCAAGGAGCTGGCCGCGTGGATCATGGATCCCCTCAACGCCGCCAAAAAGCTTGAGGAGAAACTGAAAAAGGACATCAAGGAGAGCCGGCGTCAGGAACCAGATGAAAAACAGTTCCGGCCCCGCCGCCGCACGCAGCCCGGGCTCGGGAAGTTGATCGGGCTCCTCTCCGATGCCCATGAGCCCGATCCCGGCGAAGATCGCGGCAGCTGGAACAACGTCTCCTCTGAAGAGCGTATCGAGAGCCATGAATTTGCCAAGAGCTTCGTCATGACCCTCGGTGGGGACGCCGACATGGAAATCGAAATAGAGGAACCCGCTGGCATTCCCAGGAAAATCCAGGGGGAGGACACCAAGAAGGTGACCCCCGAGCGGGGCAACGACCCCAAAGACCAGTCCGGAAGCTTCAAAGTCACCTTTTCTGCTGACGGCGAGATCGAAAATGTGAAGCGTGTCGTCACCCAGGAGATGGATATCTTCGGTGGATCCGAAGAGCTCGGCCTTCCCGAGGTCGGGGCGGTTATCATCGAGGGTGAGGGTGATGACGCCGTTCTTGAGCAGGACTTCGAGAACCAGGCGCCCCAATCAGGGGTCATCGAATTCGACTTCAAGGACAAGGTAACGAAAAAACACATCGATAACGATGAATTGCCTGCCAAGGGCTCCGTCGAGGTTTCCGAGGATATCGCCGATCTCTCTGGACCGGCTGCCCCTCCATCGGCGGACGTTCCCCTCCCGCCTCCCGGGGCGCCCCCCAGGACCGGGGCGCCGTCGAAGTCTGCGGAGCCCGTCACTGCGTCCGCGGTGCCGACCCCTGACGATACTCCCTCAACGTCTGATCTTTTAAGTGAGATCAAAGAGATACCTAAAATTGAAAAGGAGAACTCCCGCATCAGCAGGGAACACCTTGCCGTGGATCCCGAGCGGGTGAGTGCTTCCCAGGATGCGCTCACGGCACTGAGGAAGAAGCGTCTCAAGGCTGTGACCGGTGACGAGGAGGAGTCCGAGGACGCGCTGAGCGACAAGTATCAGCAGATGCTCGCGACCATCTCCAAATCG
>QKIM01000397.1 GCA_003249585.1 Deltaproteobacteria bacterium | reverse complement strand
GGGATTGATCCAGGTGTTTGGGAGATTTACAGGTACGGGGAAGGCGGCGCCGTCCTCCAGGCGGTACGCGAAGGCCTGCCCGCTGAAGTTGACCAGGGCGTAGGCGATCTGGGCGTTCAGGGACCAGATGTCTCTATGGGAGTCTCCCCCTTCTTCGGTAAAGGAGAGCCGGCCCCATGCATCGCCGCCCAGCCAGTGGAGGATGGCGCCATTGTTGAGGAACCACAGGTCGCTCTCCGAGGTGCCCGCCATGGCGATGGTGCCGGACCAGTCGGTGAGGTCGACGCCGACGGGTTCCAGGGGAGTGACGGTTCCGTTTTCGTATCTTGCCATGTTGTCCGTGTCCCAACCGGCGATATAGACGGCCCCCGAGGGCGCACCCCAGACAGAGGTCATGCGGGACTCCTGGCCTGAAGGGATGACCTCCCAGCCGGTCCCGTCGAAGTGGACGAAGAGCCCGTTGTCCCCCACCACATACACGTCCGCCGCGTCGAAGACCCAGACCCCGTTGAGCTGGGTGCCCATGGGGGTCTCCAGCCGCTCCCAGCCGTCGCCCAGGTTGCGGACCACCAGCCCCTGGTTTCCCACGGCGTAGATGGCCCCGTCGGTCTCACTCTCGTGGACGGCTCGCAGCGAATAGGAGTTGTCGATGTACTCGGCGTCGAGCCACGCGCCGTTCTCCCGGCGCAGGATCAGCCCGTCGGTGATCCCGTTCCCGCTGTCGTACCCGACGATGGTGAGGTCTCCGGCGCTGTTCACCCAAATGTCGAGGAGCCCCATGGCCAGGTCCATCTCCAACTCGAGAGGGATCTGTGTGAAGGCCGCATAGACCGGAAACTCCACGCTGGCCGAGAGGGCCGTGTCGGGCAGGGAGGCCGAGATCCGGCAGAGCCCCGTGGCGACACCCTCTATGGAGAACGGAGCGTTGGTCCTCGCGGGCAGGGTGAAGACATCGGTGCGCCCCTGGAAGCGGCACACCTCGGGAGTCTCTATGGTCACCTGGCGGGGGAAGCCCCAGACACAGGGCTCCTCGCCGGTGATGAGGGCCTCGGGCTTGACGTACACCGAATGCCCGACGAAGAGCTCTTCCTGGGAGGTCTTGACCAGAGACAGGGAGTCGATGGACGTGGCGGAGTAGGTCACGATGGAGCGCTCGTAGGTGGGGTCGTGGTGCGAGGTGAGGGTGAAGGCCGTGGCCTCGCCCGTGAGGGCCACGGTGACGTTTGGGGACCCCTCGGAGAGCACGGTGATGGCCGGATGGGTGACCAGCTCGAGGCCGTAGCCCGTGAGCGGCGTGTCGCCGTGGTAGAGCCCATAGGTGAAGGAGATCGTGGCGCCGGCGGGGAGCCACGAGGGCGTGGCGGTCGCGTCGGTCGAGCCCCTGTCGCACACGGGATCGAAGTCGATCCGGTCCACTACGAGGGCGTTCAGCGTCGTGGAGACCTGTTTGATCTCTCCGTCGGCGGTCACCGAAGCCGAGAAGGTGCCTGAGCCCGCCTCCACGGCCAGGGCGTGGAAGGCGGCCCCGTTGTCCGTCTCCGAGAGCGCAAAGGCGCTCCCCGACATGGACGCCCCCGAGACCGTGAAGGAGATGGGGTCGCACTGGGGGATGGCGGCGTGGGCCATGGCCTCGGGCAGGTAGAAGATCGCGTCCAGGCGGCCCAGCCCCACGAAGATGGCCGTGGCAGCCGCGGGGAAGAGGATGTCCCAGAGGGTGACGCTGTCCTGGCAGGCGACGATGAGCAGGTCGTGGGTGGCCCCCACGGCCACATCGGCCTGTCGCGGCAGCACGGCGACACTCACCTCGGGATCGGGCAGGATGTTGGTGTCGCCTCCCGTGCAGGAGGCCAGCCCGATCATGATCGCCAGGGACAGGGAGGCGATCTTGAGGATGGTGCGTGGACACCGGGTGGGTGAGGGGGGTGTGGGGTAGTCGATGCGCATGGGCGGCCTCCTCGGACTGCCGGGAGTTCAATGGGCTCTCTTACAATATAGGAGGAGTCGGGGCTGAGCGCCAGCCCCGTGCTTGTGCGACCACGAAGCTACTGGGCGGGGAGGGTGGTCTCGTGGGTGTAGACACCGGCCAGACCGTGGGTGGTGTAGAGGGTGTTCCCATGCTGGAAGATCTGCCGGGGCTGACCGGGGATGGAGCCCACACCGACCCGGACTACCTCAGAGGCATGGGATTTTGGGGCATAGACTTCAAGGGACCCATCGTCGTATGTGATCACCAGGGCACCGTCCGCGCCCTTGTGGAGCCGGCCCCCCGGGTGGGTGACGGCGTATCGCTCCGAGAGACGAACGAGGGTGTCGTCCGAGACGCTCACCATGTTGAGGTAAAAGAAGGTGCTGGGGCTTCTCTGGCCGATGGAGACCAGATACTTGGCGTACAGGGTGGAGTCCTCGACGAGGTACACCAGGTTCCCCGAGACGAGAATGTCGGCGATGGGGGCACGGAAATCCTGTGAGGAGAGGATGGTCACCGTGCCGTCCTTGCCCATCCGCACCAGCCGGAGCACGTACCTCATGGTGGCGCACTTGGCGGAGTCCATGTCGAACCAGGAGTTGGTGCTCAGGGAGTAGCAGGAGTTGGGGTGTGTGCGCTCGAGGTCCACCTCGTAGTCCATGAGGAGGGCCGTGACGCCGTCGTCGAAGAGGTGGATCAGGGAGCCTGGCAGGTTGACCCGGGAGGTGGCCTCGGCGCTCGACGAGAGCTCGATGCCTTCGGCGTAGAAGGCGACCCTGGCCTGGGACCAGGGCTCCATCTCCACGAGGGTCAGCCGCTCCGGGGACACATAGAAGGGGTGGTAGCGCTCCTCGGCGGTGTTCTCCCGGAGGATTCGGGGCGTGGGGGCCGCGGTCAGGGGGATCTCCACGAGCCGGTCGTGGTTGAAGAAGACGGCGTCATCGCGCACGGCGACGAGGCGGCCATGGTGGTGGGCGGCCAGGATCGCCTGGTCCTTGTAGCCATCGACGCAAGGGAAGGTGACCTCGTGGACGGAGTGGGAGAGGAGGGTTGGTGTCTCCGTGGAGAAGTCGACCACCACGATGCCCGTGCGGGGCGCTGCGCAGCGGGCGACGTCGAAGTCTTCGCTCCCCGGCTTGCAGCCGAGGTCGTCGACGGGGGGATTCACTCCGTAGGCCAGGATGGCCTTGTGGTCACGATAGACGAACTCCGTGTACTGGGGGACGAGGGAGAGGTAGGTGGCCGCCGGGTCGTCCTGACCGGCGCCGATGGCGCTGAGGGAGAAGGCCCTGACGGGATCGGGGAGACCGAAGCGATCGGGGGTCTGCAGGTGGATCTCGGGAGCCCCACCCAGCCCCGACTGGACCAAGTAGATGAGGTCACCCTCCTCGGTGGTGCTCATGTGGAAGGCGCCGTGGGAGAGGGTGAGCTCACTCGTGATGGTGGGGAGCTGGGCGTCACTGATGTCGAAGAGTCCCAGCCACAGGTCGCCCAGGGTCACCACGGTGTTGTCGTCGAGGAGGCGGGCGCGGCGGGCGTAGCCCACGTGGGGCAGCGTCCCCGCGAGGGTGAGCGAGGAGGGCGAGAAGTGGAACATCTGCACGCCTGAGTAGAGATCCAGGGTGTTGGCGCCCTTGGAGGACTCGACGCTGGACTGGGAGAAGGGCATGAGGATGATGCCACGCTCCCAGTCCACGGTGAGGGCCTTGTGGATCCGATCGAAGTCCTCCGCCAGCTCGTTGAAGGTGCCGGGCATATTCAGGCGCTGGATTAGGGCGGGGTTGTCCATGTCCCCCACGTCGATGAGAGAGATGGAGAGGGATGCACCGTCTCCGTTCACCGCCAGACCGATCATGGTGGAGCCGCTCACCTGCATGAAGTGGACGAACCCCTCCATCTCCAGGGAGCCCCTCTGGACGGGCAGGAGTGGATTGCTCATGTCGATGACGTAGAGGGGATCGCCGATCCAGTCGTCCCACTCCTGCTCGTCCAGCTC
>QKIM01000295.1 GCA_003249585.1 Deltaproteobacteria bacterium | reverse complement strand
GCGGCCAGAAGACCATCACCTACCACGGGCATGAGGTGGTGGCAGAGGTTCGCGAGTTTCTGCAGCACAAGACCCATTTCTTCGCTGAGTGCCAGGCGGTGAACGCCTATGAGAACACCGCACCGGTCCCCGCCTGGCCCTTCCTCGACGACTCGGGGAGGGACGGGCACTTCCTGACCACACAGGGCATCAACCCCGACTGCCCCTGCACCGACGGCGACTTCGAGTGTGTCCCCCTGGGCTGTGACGATGGCACCCGCGACTGCTGCATGGCCCGCAACGACAAGGAGAAGGGGGCCGGGTTCATGATCGCCGCCCAGCCCTCCTCGAACACGCTCCAGATTCTACACGCGGAGGTGCCCTACATGCAGATGGACGGCGCCTTCGCCACCGTCGGTGGCTCTGAGCCTGCGTACAACCTGAGCACCTATCTGGGATCCGCCTACAAGAACGACATGGACGTCACCTTCATCACCGGCCCCGAGGGGCCTGGTGCCGAGGATGTCTGGATGACGGGATACATCGACGGCACCTGCGCCATCATCGAGGATGACGTCGGGATCCCCGGGGACTGCACCAAGGGCAAGGTGAGCTTCCTGGGCGGGCACTCCTACAAGACCGATCTGCCGCTGTCGTCCAACCCGGACTCCCAGGGGACCAGGCTCTTCCTCAACGCGCTCTTTGAGGCGGACTGCGTGAGCGCTGAAGGCCAGCCGAGCATCTCCCTGGCCTGGGGGGGGCTCACCCCTGTGCCCGCGAGAGAGGAGCTGTTCCCCATTGTCTCGAGGTACACCGTCACCTTCAACAACTCCGGGGGGGGCGCAGCCCAGGACGCGACGCTGGTGATCCAGTTCCCCGCCGGCACGACCATCGCCGCCAGCGAGGCGGGAGGCACCCTGGACGCGACGAGCCTCGTTTACACGCTGGGCACCATCGGGGAGTCGAGCAGCGCGAGCCCCGCCTCCACCGGGAGCCGGTGGCTCGACCTTCAGTTGGAGGACTTCGGTGATGTGGAGCTCTCGGCCGTGCTCTCCTATCGTGTGGGGGTCTCCACGCTCCAGGTGTCCAGGCCCATAACGGTCTCGGTCATGCTGGACAGCGACGGAGACGGGGTCCCCGATGAGTACGACCCCTCCCCCTTCGACCCCCTCCTGTGCGGAGACAACGACCTCGACGGGTGCGACGACTGCGGCGATCAGGCGGCGTGCCAGAACCCCGACGGTGGCCTGCCGGACGCCGACGGCGGGACGAGCTCGTCGGACGCCAATGGCGGCTGCAGCTGCCGCGCGGCCGTAGGGGACACGCCGACCCTCCCCTTCGGGCTCCTCCTCCTGGTCCTCCTCGGTCTCGCGCGCCGTCGCGCGCTCAGCCGACGGGCCTGTTGACAGACACCGTGAAAGGGATATCGACAGCTCAGTAGCCCAGGGGTTCACCCACGAGGATGACCTTGATTCGATCCCGGACGTGGGAGCGGCGCGTGATCACCTCCGAGGAGCAGACGGAGCCGTCCCCGAGACACTCCTGGCAGAAGCCGGTGGTCGCGCAGGGGGTGGCCCTGTCCAGCCGCTGGCAGTTGCGGGGCGCGGCGATGGTGCGGATGCGGGCGCGGGCGGTCTCGAGGTTCTCGGTCACCTTGTTCATCCCCGTGACGACGATGACGGATTCGGGGCCGTAGATGAGGGCCGCGAGGCGGTTGCCGGTGCCGTCCACGTTGACCAGCTGGCCGTCCCTGGTGATGGCGTTGGTGCTCATGAGGTAGACGTCGGCCAGGAGCGCCTGGTGGTATATGGCGGCCACCTCTTCAGGACTCGTGGCCGTGGCGCGGTCGATGACGGTGCAGGGGGCGGTCTTCACGGCATCCAGGAGCCCCGACTCCGCCAGGGTCATGGAGCCGCCCCAGGAGACCGTGGCCCCTTCCGGGATGAGATCGAGGAGCCGCTCCCGGGCCTCCTCGACGGTGTCGCAATAGTAGCCGGCCATGCGTCGCCGGGCCAGGGCCTTGATGACGGTCGCCGCCGCCGCGCGATAATGCTGTTTCTCTGGTGTCATGTTGACCTCCGTTTCCTGGGGGGACTATACACCTTCCCGCGCTGGCAGACCAGCCTCCATCCTGCTTACCAGGAGAGCAGCCCGCTGAAGAAGGCGGCGGCGTTGGTGCCAAGGGATGTGGTGCGGTATCCGCCCTCCTGCACCACGAGGGTCGGTTTCCTGAGTCCACCGATGGCTTTGCCGATGGTGTGAAAGTCCCTGGCGCGGTTGGCCCAGGTTCCCGTCGGGTCGCTGGCCGCCGTGTCGAACCCGCAGGCGACCACCAGGAAGGCGGGGGAAAATTCCCGGATGAGCTGCAGCGCTGTGCCCAGGGCCGCCAGATAATCTGCCGGTGTCGTCATCTCGGGGAGGGGCAGGTTGCGGTTGAACCCCTTCCCTTCCCCCTCTCCATCCTCATCGGCGAAGCCGCTGAAATAGGGATAGGCGAAGTCCGGATGGCCATGGAGGCTCACCGTGAGGACGTCCCTGCGCCTCGAGAAGATTTGCTGCTGGCCGTTGCCGTGGTGGTAGTCGATGTCCAGGATAGCGACGGTGCCGTGCCTCGAGAGGAAGTGGGCGGCGACGGCGTTGTTGTTGAAATAGCAGAAGCCCCCGAAGTACTGGCGCTCCGCATGGTGCCCGGGCGGACGGACCAGGGCGTAGCTGCAGTGCTCGCCGTCGAGGAGACGAGTCGCTCCGGTGAGGGCGCTGTTGACGGCCCCTCGTGCCGCGTGAAAGGCCTCGGGGTTGATGGGGGTGAAGGTGTCGATACAGTAATACCCGGCCTGAATGGCTGGGTCTCTGGGCATCCGGCGCCGGTTGCGGATGGGGAAGACGTAGGGATAGACCGAGGTGGATGGGCCGGGCGGGGCTGAGTCGGCGATGGACTTCATGAACCCGTAGAGCTCGGCCGAGTGGACCGCCAGGATGTGCTTCTCGGGGAAGGGGAGGGCATCAAGGATCTCCACACCGTCGAGGCGGATCAGTTCCTTCATTATGGCGGGGATGCGCACGGGCGCCTCCACATATCCCCGCTCCCGCACGTGGTGGATGCTGTGCCCCTCGTTGAGGACCAGGGAGAGCCGCCGGGTCGGAGTCCCCGGGAACGATACGGGGATCTCGGTCGCCCTGACGTACCTGAACTCCCGCAGCTTCACCGGGGAGTCCCTGAAGGAACCCACCACCTTCTCCACATAATCCGCAGGACACAGGTAGCTGTATTTGCGCTCGAGAATGGCCCTGACGACCTCCCGGGCGTCCCTGGCCGACAGCGGCCGGCCGAGGGTGTTGTCGAAGACGAGATAGGGCAGATAGGGGTCGTCGGGAGTCAGTGGGAGCTCGTAGAGCGTGTTGACGATGGGGCGTGCGCCAAACTTCTCGTAGAACCGCAGCCGCTTGGCGTTGAGCGCGCAGACCTCGGCCGAGGGGCAGAGGGCGGGATCATCGGGGAGGCACTCGTAGAAGACACCGAGGAGCCGGCGGTTGACGGCTTCGCGGCGGATTGCGCCATACAACGCGCCGCCGATGCCCCGGTTCTTCAGGGCCCGTCCCGTGGAGATGAAGTCCAGGAAGGCGAAGCGCAGGACGGGTTCGATCATGAGGATGGCACACCCCTGCAGGCGGTGCCGCCCACTCTCGGCCACGTAGAGGATGGTATCGAAGCGCTTGAGAAAAGGGTTGGTGAGGCGCTCTCCCAGGGCCGAGACCTCATGCTCCGGGACATCGGGGAACTGCTGCCTGAGCAGCTCCCCCACCTTCCGGACGGTCTCGCGGTTGGCCTTGGAGATGTCGTCGAAGATGCGCCGGATCCGGAACATGGTGCCGACCTCCCGGCGCCGGGCTGTGCACTTGGGCGCCATCAGGCATTGTGCTCCGCCCCTTGAGCGTGCGCAAGGGAAATTTCAGGAGGGGCACGGAGGGTGTCGACTGTAGCTTTCC
>QKIM01000071.1 GCA_003249585.1 Deltaproteobacteria bacterium | reverse complement strand
CTTTAGTTTGGAGATCATGTATTCGAGCCCCAGCAGTCCCCCCATGTCCGCCTTGGCTTCCTCGTTGGCCGAACCGTACTCCTTCATGAACTCACGGATCTTCACCTTCTTGCCCTTCACCGTCACGAAGGAGGGCCCGATGCCGTGGGCTGACTCATGGTAGAGGGTGTGGGTGAAGAAGGCGTCGAAGGTCACATGCTTCCACTGCTCCTTGTCCATGAGCTTGTGGGCGATGGGCAGCAGGATGGCAGAGAACTTGGCCTCAGCCACATTCTTCAGAAGCACGAGCTTGTACCCGCCCTTCTCCTTGTCACCACGCACGACGGGGTCGTTGGGCAGGTTGAAGGCCAGGGTCTGCACTCCTGCCTTGGTGTCCCCGGCCGTGTACAGTTCGTTGACGACCTTGATGGGGCGGTGGACCGCGCTACCGCCCCTGAAGGCGTCCGCGTAGGGGAGATTCCGGTCCAGATCAGCGGAGTATTTGGAGAGCACCTTCAGTTTGGCGGAGTAGCGCTGGTCCACGAGCGTGACAAAGGCCTCGTAGGCAGCCTTGAAACCGTTGAGTTCATCCTCGTACACTTCGTACGGACCGATGACGACCTCCAGATCTCCCTGAATCTTCAACCATGCAAAGTCGCTGGCACGGTAGTCGTCGTCGAGGAGGGCCTTGGCGCGGGAGGAGAGGTACTCGGACAGGCTCTTCTCCTTGCTCAGTTTGGCGGCCTCATTGAGGAGGGCGGCGGCCTTCTCCACGTCCTTTTTGTAGTACTTGTGGAAGGGGACGCTGAGGAGCTTGTCGCCCGCACGCTGTACGACGGTGTAATAGGACTTCAGCCCCTCGAGCTCAGCCGCGGCCGTGGCGGCAGCCTTCCTGTCCCTTGAGCCCTTGACCTTCTCCAGCTCGGCGACCCTGTCGTTGAACAGCTTCTTGGTGATCCCCGGTGCATAGAACCCGGCACCGGGCGGCTTGGCCCGGCGACCCCAGAAGGGCTTGTTGTGGTGCGTCCTGTCCCAGGGACCATACATGATGCGAAAATAGTCCAGGTAGGGTTTGAGGCCGGCGTCCTTGGCCACGGCCCGTTTGAGCCCTCGCAGCCGTGACTCGTTGCTGCGCGAGACCTGCCGCAGAAAGATCCTGTCCATGATGAAGGCCGCCTCGATGAGCTTCTTCACCACGGGACGCAGTTCGGGCTTCAACTCCTTCTCGGGATAGGAGAGGAGTACTTCCTTGAAATTGGCGACGCCACTCTTGACCTCTTCCAGTGTCATCTCACCACGCTCCACGCGGGTCGCCGGCTTCGCGGGCGCCGGGGCCGCCTTCGTCTGTTTCATGACCGGGCTCTTCACCGCCTTTTTTGCCGGGGCCGGCGCCTGCTGCTCCTCCCTTTTTTTTGAAGAGTTCGAGCAGGCGCCCAGGGAGAGCGCGGCACACAACAGAATCGACAGGGTTCTCATGATGTCTCCTTTGCACGTCGAGCCTACCGGAGGTGATCCCCCTCGATCCCCAGCAGGGGAAGCAGGGGATAGGAGGGGACGATGTCGACGTGACTGTCTTTGTTCTTCTCGATAATTCGCGCAATGGTCGGCGGCAACTGAGTCCATCGTTTGAGGAAGGCCCCGGCCTCGGCCTCGTCGCCCTTCTCCATCAGCGTCAGGAGCTCCCTGAGGAGGACCTCGACCGTCCCGGGCACTTTCTCGAAATGGACGGTGAAGGTCAGGGCGGCCATGTCGAGGGTCACGGCCTTGTCAGCCATCAGGCGGTTGAGGAGGATGAGCCCGCCGCGGGCATAGACCTGCCGCGGGTTCACCAGCAGGTACCGAAAGATGGAGGCGAGGACAGTCACGTACCCGGCCTTGAGATCGGCCTCGGTTCCACGGCGTTGGCGCGTTACCAGCCAGCCGAGGAGAGAGAGGGCCGCCACGCGGTCCCTGGCCGCGGCCACCTCGGGATAGTGCTTCTGCAGCCTGTCCACGGCGGTGACGGCCTGCCTCTTGACCAGCCTCGGCGTGGGCCGAACGTAGCGGGCCAGCTCGAGCAGCATCTGCTCCTTGAGGAAGGCCTCCGAGGTGAGATAGCGGTGCTGATCGGGGTTGAGGATACGGCGGCTCAAGGGGTCGATGACCCCGGTGAACTTGGCCCGCACGACGTTGGCGAGCAGCGCCGAGTACTCCTGCCCCCCGCCAGGCGCGAAGCCGTATGCAAAGGGGTAGACGAAGGACACCGGGTGAGGTCCGGCCCTGAAGTATCCGGTGCTGTACAGCTCATCGGCCGCCCAGACCGGACAGGTCGCGGGGAACCGGTCCAGGGCGAACTTCGCCCTGTCGTCCGTGGCGGCGAATCTCGGTAAAAGCCGCCATATCGAGCGCAGCTCCGCGGAGAGCGCAGCGTCCTTCAAAAGGAGCAGCGCACCAAAAGACGCTTTGTACCCCATGAGCTGGTCATCGTGGGTGTAGGCTGGACCGATGTGGGCAAGGAGAGGTCCCTGCTCGGCCATGAGCGCACGCTCACTGGGCTCGTAGCGGTTGTCGACGAGGGCACGGGCGCGGAGGGTCAGGTATCGCTTGAGCGTGTACTCCGAGGCGAGCCCCCCGGCGTCCTTGAGATAGCCGGCGGCGAGCTCCAGGTGGTATTTGAACGCCTCGCTGTATGGGGTGGTGAGGAACTTGCCATCCTTACGGTCCACCAGGGTGAAGGGCGAGCGCAGTTCCTCCAGCTGTGCCACGAGCTCGGCCCGGGCCTTCCGATCCTTGAGGAGCTTCGGGTGTTCCCCCATGCTCTGCAGGGTGGCCTCGATGAAGTTGAGGTACCGGCTGAAGGTGGTCCGGGTCATCCGATCGTCGTAGAAGCCGCCCCCGGGGAGCCGCTCCCGCGTCCCCCAAAAGGGGCGCAGCTCCCATGAGCGATCCCACACCCCATAGTTGATGTGGAAGTAGTCGAGGATGGGCTTCTTCTCGGGCGCCCCTCTGACAGCCTTACGGATCTGACCGAGCGCAACGGGATTGCGGCGATACACCTGTCGGAGATACACCTCGTCGATCTTCCGTGCGGCCATGACCAGCTTCTTGAGCAGCGGATAACGTGTCGAGGGGACTCCACCGGCCGGAAACGCCAGGGCAGCGGCCGCATACCGCGCAAGCCCAGCGCGGGCCCGGTCAAGACTCTCGACATCCGGATCCACCTTGGGTGCCGCAGCCTTGACTTCAGTTGTGCCTGGCTTTTTCAGCGCCATGGGCGCCATGATGAAGGGGGAGGCCACCTTTTTCGAGGTCGGAGGGAGATCGGGCGGGCGGCCATCGGAGGAGGCCCCGTCGCGACTTTTCCCGGAACAGGCGGTGGCCGCAATCAGAAGACAGACGGAGATAAATCGCAGCATCGGGCCCCACAATAATGGAATTGGGAAATCATACAACCACCTTTTTCGAGGTGGCGGTCCCCCGCCGGGACCTCAACGGAGCGCTACTGATTGGAAATGTAGACGCAGGGTGTGTAGTTCTCGGGGGGCATGTCCTTCAGTTTTTCAGGCTTGGTCCCCGCGGGACGACGGTAGTTGAGCATGGAGAGCAACTGACGGGTGAAGCGGAAGGACTTGGCCTTGCGCTTGCAGAGGTCGGCGATGTTCTGCGTGAAGGACTGGATGGCCTTGGCGGAGACGCGCTCCCCCTTGCGGTTGCCCTGCCGGGTCAGGTAGTCCTCCCGCGAGGGGAGGTTGCGCTCGTGAAGAATATAGATGTTGTAGGACTTGAGCGCGCCGGTCCCGACGGGGACCACACGGTCGAGAACCTTGCCGGCGTCTTTGAGGTTCCAGATGTCGCGGGCCAGCTTCCGGTCCATGTTGCGGTTCTGGTCGCTCAGAGGATTGACGGGGCCCTCGGTGAGCATCTCGGGGAGTTCCTTGATAGCCTCGGGGGCGATCCCCTTCTTGAGGCGCTCGAGTACATTTTTGGCCACGGCTTGACACTTTTTGTCGG
>QKIM01000581.1 GCA_003249585.1 Deltaproteobacteria bacterium | reverse complement strand
CCTTCACTTTCTAATGCGGTGGATGGTATCTCCTCAACGACCTGTGAGGTCATGCCCAACCGGAACAGATGAGCCGTATGGGTATAACAAGATTGATCAGTACAGCCTCCGGGGATCTCCCATTCGATGAGGGTAAAATAGACACCTCCATCCTCCAGTCTGAAGACAAAATTTCTTGCCCTGAAGGGTGAGGCGTAGGGAAGCGCGGACAGAACATTGCGGGTTTTCGTCTCGATATCGAAGGAATAGAGTGTGGAGTAGGGGTTGTACTTGTCGGCCTTGTTGTACGCGAGCCAATACACATACGGGTAGTAGGCGCCGATGTACTTGGTGTAGATGTCGCTCCCCATTCCCGGCACCAGATTGCAGGCGATCAACCCGATGTCCGGATCAGGCAGGGTGTAACACTGCGACGAATCCAGCCTGCAGTCGTTTGAGCACCGGAGGGTTCCGTCACTGTACCCGAGAGATCGGCACGTGACTCCATCGGGCATGTGGGTGGTATCGCAGGATTCAACGCCCTCCTGGAAGATGCCGTCCCCGCAGTACTCGGAGCACCCGCTGGTGTCTACCTGGCAGTCCTTCCGGCAGCTCAGTTCCCCCTGGTAGAACCCATAGGTGAGGCAGGTGGTGTCTCCGAAATTCGTGCCGTCACACTGCTCCTCTTCCTGGTTGATGAGCGTGTCTCCACAGATGGGATGGTTCTCGCACCGGGAAAGATCCACATAACAGAACTCGCCACAGGAGAGTTCCCCACCCATGTACCCGAAGTCGGTGCAGGTGAGTCCATCCAGATTCTCCCCGTCGCACTCCTCGAAACAGCACTTCAAGTCGTTGTGAACGACCCCGTCTCCGCAAACACACGTGTAGACCATCCGATCGCAGTAGTCCTCATTGTTCCCGCTGCTGTTGTCATCACAGGAGGACAGCAGCATCAACAAACCAAGGACAAGACACCAAAGGCGCATGGCATTCTCCTTCGGGATATGTATGGGATATACTGCAAAACACCGTTCTGTCAACCACTTCGCATCCGCCCTGTCGGTGCTGCACATCCACCTTTCCGACCGGCACAACCACCCTGTCGGTGCTGCACATCCACTTTTCTGGTCGGCACATCCACTTTTCCGACCGGCACAACCACCCTGTCGGTGCTGCACAACCGCCCTGTCGGTGCTGCACATCCACTTTTCTTGTCGGCACATCCACTTTTCCGACCGGCACAACCGCCCTGTCGGTGCTGCACAACCGCCCTGTCGGTGCCCGACACCCCCTTTTCCGTCCCGGACCATGGTCGTTCGTGTGCATGGCACCTCTTCTTCCGATGCACAATCCCCCTCTTTGGGCCCAGGGAGTGTCTACGGTTTGTGGTGCTTGGAGGAGGCGATGCGCAGGCCGATGGACTTGTAGCGGTGGGTGAAGCTGGCATGGTAGCGCATGTGGTACGCCATATAGAAGTGGGGCGACATGTAGCAGCCGCCGCGGAAGACATGCTCGGTCCCGGTCCCGGGGCCCCTCGGATCCACGAGGGCGCCTTTCTTGACCGCAGCATAGGGCCCGTGGAAGTCCCAGACCCACTCGAAGACGTTGCCGAGCATGTCGTAGACGCCCCAGGCGTTGGGGGCGCGGGTCCCCGCGTCCTGGAGCACGGGGCTGGAGCGGAGCAGCCCCGCGGTCCCGGCGAACCAGGCGTAGTCTTCAATGGGTTTGGGCTTGTCGCCCTTGTCGCCGGCCCGGGCCACGTACTCCCATTCGGCCTCGGTGAGCAGCCGAAAGCCCGTGCAGCGCTTCACCCACTCGACCTTCGTACCGGAGATCCTGTAGCAGGGGGTAGCCTTCTTGAGTTTCGAGAGCTTGTTGCAGAATTCGATGGCCATGAGCCAGTTCATGTTGGCGGCGGGGCAGTGGTCGGAACACTTCTCCGAGTATGGCTCCCAGCCCATGACGGCCTTCCACAGGCTCCGCGTCACCTCCAGCTTGCCCACATACAAGGGTTTGGAGATCGTCACCTTCCTTTTCGGGGCATCCTTGGCCTTGTAGGACTTGGCCGTGGCGGCGCCCATGAGGAAGGTCCCGGCGGGGATCTTCACCAGATCGAGGACGATGGGGAGGGGCTTGGGGGCCTTGGGCAGGCGCTTCACGATCTTCTGGCAGCGCAGCCCCCGGGCGTTCCAGTAATATCCGGAGGGGCACCGTCCGCGCCCTTGGGCGATGTTTGCGGGGAGCAAAAAAGCAAGGACAAGGATTGCGCGCATGGAACACCTCAGGGGTGGGAGGAGGTCACGGCCCACAGGAAGATGAAGAGCACCACCAGGATCCCCGCCAGGGCGATGCCGAGCACCACGAAGTCGGTGTCGGTGCGCCGCAGGATGTCCGAGGCCACGGCTTTCGACTCGCCGGGGGACTCATCGGCCAGGATCTCCCGGGCCAGCCCGCGGGCCTTGCGGAAATCGCCGTAGTTGAAGGCGGTCACGGCCGCAAGGCAGCGCTCGTCACCGTGGGTCGGGAGCGGGAGAAATCCCTTCCAGTCCCTGGTGTCCTCTTTTCCCCGTTTCTGTTCGGTTCGTTTCTTCGTTCGAGCCATGTTGTCACCGCGGCACGCTGAAGGGTGCCGGTTTCTCCGTGATGCGCGTGCGGGCGCCCAGGCCCTGTCCGATGAGCTCCATGATCACCTCGGCGTTCTGGAAGCGCAGAAGGCCCCACAGATGCACATTGGGGTGATGGAGCACCTCGATGATGGCCCCGGCGGCGTCGACGCCCCGGATCTTCCGGGCCTTGGTGAAGAGCCCCGCCTGGGTCCTGAAGTCCTCGGTTCCCACCATCCGCGGCTTCACCAGCGGCTTGCGGAAGAGGATGGGGAGCATGTTCTCGGCCTTGGACAGGGGCACCTCCATGGCGTGGAGGGAGCCCAGCTTCATGATCACACGTTTGGCGTCCCCGAGGTTCTTTCCGGGTCGCCCTTCAAAGAGCATCTTGATGTAGATGACCTGGGTGCTCTGCTTGAGCGTGACCTCGACCCAGGTCTGCAGTCCGCCCTGCTCGCGGCCCACGAAGGCGATCTTCAAAAAGAAGGTGCGGTGACGCTTACGCTCGCGGACCTTGTACTCGACCCAGGTCCCGATCTTGACTTCCTTGTTGGGGGAGGTGGAGAGGAGACGGGGCACCGTCGGGGCCGGCAGCTGGGAGGGGAGCGGACCCCGGCGTTTCATGGCGCCCGCAGAGGGCACCACCAGCGCGCACAGCGCGAAGCAGACGAGCACCCTAGTCATCATCACCGCCTCCTCGTTGTTCCATCATGGCCTTCCACACGGCCTCCAGGAGGGGGATCTTGCCCTCCCCCGTGACCGCCGAGATGGCCACGAAGGGAAGCGGCGCGAAGGCGGCCTCCCATGTTGCGACCTCTTCGCGATCGTGACACAGATCCATCTTGGTCATGACGACGATGCGGGGCAGCGCCCCAAGATGCTCGTCGAACACCTGCAGCTCACGGGCCAGGGTCTCCACCTCGACAAGGGGATCGCGCTCCATGCCCTCCAGGGGATACTCCACCAGATGCAAAAGCAGCGCCGTCCGCTCGAGGTGTTTGAGGAACCGATGCCCGAGCCCCTTGCCCTCGTGGGCGCCCTCCACCAGGCCGGGGATGTCCGCCATGACGAAGGCCCGCTCGTCGTCGATGCGGACGACCCCGAGGTTGGGGATGAGGGTCGTGAAGGGGTAGTTGGCGATCTTGGGCTTGGCGGCGGAGACGATGGAGAGCAGCGTGGACTTGCCCGCGTTGGGGAAACCCAGGAGCCCCACGTCGGCCAGGAGCTTGAGGGAGAGGCGCAGCTTGCGGTACTCGCCGGCCACGCCGGGATCGCTCCGGGTGGGAGCCTGGTTCGAGGGGGTGGCGTAGTGGATGTTGCCGAAGCCGCCCATCCCGCCCTGGGCCACAGTCACCTGCTCGCCCTCGACCACGAGGTCGGCGACCAGCTCTCCC
>QKIM01000430.1 GCA_003249585.1 Deltaproteobacteria bacterium | reverse complement strand
GATCCCCGATCGAGACGCCATCATGGAGTCCATCCGGGCCTTCCTGGGAAAGGGGAAATAGCCCCATGGCCGAGCTCCCCCCCTACCTCAGAGAAATCCAGACGCGCGTCGAGGAATACGCCCGCGGATACGGCCTCGACTTCTTCCAGACCAACTTCCTGGTCCTCGACTACAAGACCATGAACGAGGTGGCGGCCTACGGCGGATTCCCCTCTCGTTACCCTCACTGGCGCTTCGGGATGGAGTACGACCGCCTCTCCAAGGGCTATACATACGGGCTCTCCAAGATCTATGAGCTGGTCATCAACAACGATCCCTGCTACGCCTATCTTCTGGAGGGCAACTCCCTCACGGATCAGAAGCTGGTCATGGCCCACGTCATGGCCCACAACGACTTCTTCAAGAACAATTTCTCCTTCCAGAAGACCGACCGCCACATGGTGGATGAGATGGCCAACCATGCCGTGCGCATCCGGCGCGCCATGGAGACCTACGGCGTGGATCCCATCGAGAGCTTTATCGACGTCTGTCTGAGCGTCGAGAACCTCATCGACATCTACAGTCCCTTTATCAAGCGGGACAAGATCGAGAGCGACACGGAGGGGGGAGCGACACGCATCAACTCCCAGGAGATCCATCGCTTCGAGACCAAGCCCTACATGGAGTCCTTCATCAACACTCCCGACTATATCCAAAGGCAGCGGGAGAAACTCCAGTCCAAGCTCTCCGACGCGGCGAGGCTCCCCGCTCACCCCACCCGTGACGTGCTGGGGTTCCTCATGCACTATGCGCCCCTGAACAAGTGGGAGCGGCTGATCCTGGAGACCATTCGGGAAGAGGCCTATTACTTTGCGCCGCAGGCCATGACCAAGATCATGAACGAGGGGTGGGCCTCCTACTGGCACTCGCGTATCATGACGGAGAAGCTCCTGGACGCCTCAGAGGTCATCAACTACGCCGATGTGACCAGCGGTGTGACCTATCAGGCCAAGGGACAGCTCAACCCCTACAAGCTCGGACTCGAGCTCTTCAGGCACATCGAGGAACGCTGGGATCGGGGCAAGTTCGGGCGCGAATACGAAGAATGTGATGACATGGTGGAGAAGGCCCGCTGGAACAAGAACACGGGCCTCGGACGTCAGAAGATCTTCGAGGTGCGCAAGCACTTCTGCGACGTGACCTTCATTGATGAATTCCTGACCGCCGACTTCATCATGGATCGCCGCTTCTTTACCTACGAGTACAACAACAACAAGAAAGAGTATTTCATCTCCTCACGGGAGGTGCAGGACATCAAAGACAAGCTGCTCTTCCAGCTCACCAACCGGGGCCAGCCTGTCATCGAGGTCGTGGACGCCAACTATCACAACCGCGGGGAGCTCTATCTCAACCACGTCCACTACGGCGTGGACCTGGAGTTCCACTACGCTACGGCCACCCTTGAGAACCTGTACCGCATCTGGAAGCGCCCCGTGAACATCCGGACCATCACCAAGGGCAAGCACTCGGTGCTCAGCTACGACGGGAGTGAGCACACCTCCTCCGATGTGCCCCCGGGCGAGGGGCGGCCCTGATATGGCGCCTCCTCGCGGGCGGCTGCCCCTGGGGTCCAGGATTGAGCTCTCCATAACCGCACTGGACGAGAAGTGGCAGGGGATCGGGCATCTGCAGGACGGAACCGAGGTGATCGTCCCCGCCGTCTTCCCTGGTGATCGGGCCATCGTGCGAATCGACGGCGCCTCGAACCATCGGCGACGCCTCTTCGGGATGCTCCTGGAGCTCAAGTCTCCGTCTGGATCGCGTCGTACCTCATTCTGCGGTATCTTCCCCCGGTGCTACGGGTGTCCCGGGGCGCCCCTCGACTACCAGGAACAGCTCAGGCTCAAGAGCGCCACGCTCACTGCCCTCTTTGCCGCGGCCGGACCGGTGCGACCCTCCCCGGCGCACCTCGGCTACCGGAGCAAGACCAAATGGGTGGGGCAGGGCGCTGGTGATGACTACCGGCTGGGAGGATACATCCACAACAGCCATGAGGTGGTGGCCCTCCCCGAATGCCCCGTGACCCACCCGGCGATCATGGCGTGCCATGCACCGGTCCTCGAGGTGGTTCGCACGTTCGAGCCGTTCAACGACCGTACCGGGACGGGGTTCTTCAGGGCTGTGTTCCTCAAGCGGGTCTCCTCGGGAGAGCTCCTCCTCACCTTTGTCCTCTCCAGACGCCCCGATGTCCGAGAGTCAGACGCGATGTGCAGCCTCGGGGAGACCGGCGCCGCGACCGCGGTGACCATGAACATCCACCCCGAGGTCTCCAATGTCCTCACTGGCCCCGAGGAGGAGCCCCTCTTCGGCCCCTCTCATCTCCTCGAGACGGATCACGCGGTCCCCTATCCCGTCAACGCCACCGCCTTCTCCCAGATCAATCACGGCACGGCGCGGCTCATGTATGAACGGCTCCGGGAATGGGCAGGGGCTGGCCTGGACAGCATTGTCGACCTCTACGCGGGGAACGGCCCCATCGCGCTGTCCCTTTCGGGTGCCGCGCAAACGGTGGTGGCCATAGAACGCTCTCCCCACGCCGTAGCCATGGGCAACGCCATGGGGAGTCCCGTCCGCTTCATCGGGGAGACCATCGGGGAGGGCTCCTCAACGTGGGATGTGCTCAGGCGTCATCGCCCCGACCTCGTGACCGTGAACCCGCCCCGCGCAGGTCTCGCACCGGCGCTGGTGGACCAGCTTTGTCAAAGCGGCGTACCACGGATCGCTTACATGAGCTGCAATCCAAGGACCCTGCGGCGTGACGCCGATGCCTGGTCCTCACACTACCAAGCCGTAAACGTTGAAGGATATGACATGTTTCCCCACACTCCACATTTTGAGACCCTGGCCTTTTTCGAAAAACGTCAGCGGCGTTGAACCCCCTGGGGAATTGAGTACAATAGCCCAATGATGTCGCATCCCGCCCTATCTCGCACACTCCGGATGGCCTGGCTGATTCTCGTCGCGCTGCTCGGGGCGTCCTGCGAGACCACTATCCAGGCAGACCACTTCAAGTGTTCTCCCACCGAGCCAGGGAGCTGTCCAGATGGCTGGATCTGCCAGAAACGGGGCTCCGACGGCATCCACCGCTGCTATCCCTCCGAATCCGGGTACTGCGGTGATCTGGTCCTCGATCCGGGGGAAGCCTGTGACGGGACGCACTTTGTGGACTTCACCTGCGAGGATGGCTGGCCCATCTGCTCGAGGGACTGCGTTCCCTTCTGCTCCGATTGTGGAAACGGCGCCATTGAGCTGGACATTGAGAGCCGCGGCGAGGAATGTGACGACGGGAACCGCGAGGGTGGGGACGGGTGCTCTCCCAACTGCAAGATCGAGAAGTACTGCTTCTCCCCCACCGACGACTCCTGCACAGAGTACTGCGGCGATGGTATCCTCCAGAGCAACTTCGAGGAGTGCGACGGTACAGCCATTGCCTCATGGTACTCCTGCGCCAAATTCGATTTCTATGGCGGAGAGCTGGCCTGCAGCAGCGACTGCACCCTCGACCTCTCCTCCTGCGTGGGCTACTGCGGCGACACCGTGGTAAACGGTGGAGAGAAGGAACTGTGCGACGGGGCGGACAACGGCGGGCTCAACTGTGTGGACTCCGGGTATGACGGAGGCGCCATCGGCTGCAATTACTACTGTAACTATAAAAACGAGTGTTACCACTATTGGAACCGGGAACTGGCCGGTGTGACCCAGCACCTGCACGCGATCTTCGGAGACCTCTCAGGGACCGTCTATGCGGCGGGAGCCGATGGGGTCGTGGTCCTCAAAAACAAAAGCGGCTGGAACGACCTCTCCACAGGCGAGAACACGGAATTCCACGGCATCTGGGCCAGCTCCAGCAACAACATCTTTGCCGTTGGGACCCGTGGCGCCGTGGCTCGATATACACAGGGGAACTGGGATTTTCTCAACTTCAACACCACCGAGACCTT
>QKIM01000172.1 GCA_003249585.1 Deltaproteobacteria bacterium | reverse complement strand
TCATGGAGAAGACCAGCAGCGCGCTGTGGAGGAGGCCGGGGGCGTCGTCGTCCACGCCCTGCTGCATGGCCACGGCCGGCTTGTCCTCGTCACGGAAGAAGAAGGCCATGGCCAGCCCCACGAGGACGGAGAAGAGCACGGCGCCCACGCCCCGGGCGATCCCCATGCGGGCCCCCAGGATCTTGGCCGTGAGGATGATGGCAAGGACGTTGATGGCCGGGCCGCTGTACAGGAAGGCCGTGGCGGGCCCGATGCCGGCGCCCATGCGGTAGATGCCGGCGAACAGCGGCAGCACCGTGCAGCTGCACACCGCCAGGATGCTCCCGCTCACGGAGGCGACGCTGTAGGCGACAATCTTCCTGGCGCCAGCGCCCAGATACCGCAGGACGCTCGACTGGGAGAGGAAGATGCCGATGGCCCCGGCGATGAAGAAGGCCGAGAGCAGACAGAGGATCACGTGCTCCCGGGCGTACCAGCGCAGAAGGCGCAGGGCCTCGAAGACCGCCCCGGCGAAGCGGGGGCTCTCGAGGGGCATGAAGTAGACCGCCGCGAAGACGCCGAAGATGCCGACCAGCCAAGTGACTTCCCGTTTTCCCATGGCTACGCCTCCCCCCCGCAGGTGGGACAGCTCCCCGGGCTATCGTCCACCTGGGCGTCCAAGGGGGCGAGGACACACTTCAGAAAGGAGAGGACACAGCGTGCGCGGAGCGAATAGTAGATGCAGTTCCCCTCCCGCCGTGATCCCAGGACACCGCTCGCTTTGAGTTGTGCGAGGTGGCGGGAGACCGTGGAGATGTCGAACCCGACCGCGGCGGTCAAATCCTGGACGCAGCGGTCTTCGTCGGCCAGGAGCTGGACGACGGCAAGGCGGACAGGGTGGGCAAGCGCCTTGAAGACGGCGGCGGCCTGCTCGTTCTCTTCGGTGGTGAGGATCATGATGTCAACTCCAGGTCCGGAGGCGGCCACAGGGACCATTCGTACGGTCGCCCACAGGGACGGGTACAGGCACGACGTACCGTGCCCCCATGGAATGCCCCTATTTGTCTATTTTGTCAAGTAGCCAAATACCCAAACATGCCCCCTCCCCCGCAGCTCCCCCGCCACACCACGGAACACACTGTAAACCAATAGTTATTTCATTTTCTGCTTGCACTCGGAACGGTTTCAGGTGATGATCCTCGTCAGAATGTCACACAGACCGGAAAGCCCCACCGTTTCGGTCACAGCCCTGCATGCCGGCGATGAAAGAGGTTCGCGGGGCCTGACCGCCCAGGAATGGCTGGCGAGGAAGAGCTTCATCCTCCTCGGCCTGGGTGGATTTGTCTTCTTCCAGCTCTTGGGGGTGGGCATGAAGCTGGCGGCCGGGCACCGGACGGGGGCCACGGTCGATGCGCTGAGCGTTGTGGCGGTGCTGTCCCTCGCCTTCCTGGTGATCCGAAAAAACACGGGCATCTGGGGATACCACCTGCTGCTGCTCCTGCTCAACGGCTCCCTCGTCGCCAGCCACTTCATCGGCGGCCCCGACCGCTTCGTCGCCCTGTACAGCGTCCCCCTGGTGACCTTCTTCCTCCTCGGAATTCGGCACGGCCTTCTGAACATGGGGGGCATCGCCCTGATCGTGGCCGGGTTCCACCTCGCCCATGGAACTCTCGGAATCAGCCCCCCTCCACAGACCTTCGCCCTCCATTTTCTGGTCAGTTTCGGTCTGCTGGTCCTCACCACCGGCGTCATCGAGACGCTCAGGGGACGGACCCTCATGGCCCTGCGCGATGTCAACCGGCACATCCGGCTCGCTACGGAGCGGCTGAAGACCCTTGGGGACCTCATCCCCATCTGCAGCCACTGCAAGCGCATGAAATCCGAAGACGGCTACTGGCACAACCTGGGGCTCTTCCTCGCGGCCAACACCAAAGCCGAGGTCAGTTTCGGCCTCTGCGACGCCTGCGCCGCCAACGGGCCCGAGGCGGCGGACCACTCCCACCGGACCCACTCCCCCAACCAGCTGCTCCCCCTGAAAAGCTTCCACTCTACCTTCATCCTCGCCGCGGCCCTCTTCGTCGGGGTCACCACCGTCCTCTTCTCTCTGCGCGATCTCCACCTGGGCCACACCACCAAGGCCGTGCTGCAGATCCTCCTCTCCGTACTCATCATCGGCGCGGCCCTGTTCCACAAGAGGCGCCCCCTGCGCACCATCACCAGCCATCTCGTGGTGGCCGGCATCTTCTCGGTGCTGGTGCTCCCCTACCTGGGCCAGCAGCCCGAGCCCATGGAGATCCTCTGGTTCTTCCTCTTCCCCGGGCTCGCCACCTACATCCTCGGCCTGCGGGCCAGCCTCCTGTGGTCGGTCGCCCTCTTCGCCTTCCTCCTCATGATCCTCGCCAGGGCGCCCTTCCTGTCGACCCTGCCCTACTCCATGCCCTGCAAGGTGACCCTCATCCTCGGCTTCCCCGTGCTGCTCTATCTGTACGGGCTCATGGAGCAGCTCAGGGCCCGGATCGAGGTACGCCTGCGCAAGCGCCGACGCCGCCTCAGAAAAGCCTACGACGAGATCCGGACCCTCCAGGGCCTGGTCCCTGTCTGCTCCTCCTGCAACGCCATCCGGGACGACGAGGGGTTCTGGCACCAGGTGGAACGCCACCTGTCCAGGCACACGAGCATCCGGCTCTCCCACGGCATCTGCCGCGAGTGCATGGAGCGGGAGTACCCGGAGATCTGGGAGACCATGACCCAGGAGGAGCGCCAGCGACTGGCCAGGGTCGCCTCCTGAATCCTCACTGACCAGGGTCCGAGGGGGTCGTCGCACCGGACAGCGCCACCTCTTGGACCACGTGCTGCAGACTGCCGAGGTCGAAGGGCTTGGAGATGGCGGCCGCGAACCCGAACCGGGCGTACTCCGTCATGGCCTCGTCGCCCACATAGCCAGAGGTCACGATGGCCTTTACCTCGGGGTCCAGCCCACGGAGCTTCTCCAGCGTCTCCACGGCCCCCATCCCTCCCGGGATCGTCAGATCCATCAGAACGAGATCATAGGGGATCCCCTGATCGATAGCCTCCTGATACTGTCGCAGCGCTTCGTCCCCATGGGTGGCGAACCCCACTTCGAGCCCGCGCCGGGTGAAGTACGCCACCAGCAGCTTGCGGATGAGGGGATCGTCGTCCATAACGAGGATCCGCAGGGGCTCGATCGCTGGTTCGGCGTCGCGGGGACGGTCGCTCGCCGCAGGTTCCGGCACCGGTCCCTCCGAGGCGGGCAGCACCAGGGTGAAGCAGCTGCCCCTGCCCGGCGTTCCAGACACGGTCACCCTCCCCCCCAGCTCCTCGATGATGCCGTGGACCGTGGCGAGCCCCAGCCCGCTCCCCTCCTCCTTGGTCGTGAAGTACGGGTCGAAGATCCGGTCGGCGATCTCCGCGGGGATCCCCGGCCCCGTATCCTCGAACCGCACGACGACGCAGTGCCGGATCCCCTCGCCTTCCCTGGTCTCCTCGAGGTTTTCGGCCGTGACCCTGAGCAGCCCCTCCCCGCTCATGGCCTGGATGGCATTGACGGTCAGGTTCGCGACCACCTGCCCCATACGGCTTCGGTCGCAGACCACAGCCCGCAGATCTTTGGGCAGGGCTATCTCCAGACGTACTCCGCTCCCCAGGAGATGAAACTTGGTGAATTCGTGGATCACCGCCCCGAGGTCCACCCGCTCGAGGGCCAGCTCGTCTCCCCGGGCGACGGTCAGCAGCTGGGTGGCCAGATGACGGGCGCTCTCGAGGGCATGCTCGGCCAGCCGCAGTTCGCTGCGCACCGTGGACTGCTCCCCGCACTCCTCGGCGGCCATGGTGATGCTGCCCATGACCGAGGTGAGGAGGTTGTTGAAGTCATGGGCGATACCACCGGCAAGGAGGGACAGTGATTCCAGTTTGTGGGTCCTGAAGGCGGTCTCCTCGTCTTTGATCTGGCGGGTGATGTCCCTGAAGATGATGACAGAGCCA
>QKIM01000324.1 GCA_003249585.1 Deltaproteobacteria bacterium | reverse complement strand
CCTTCTCCAAAAAGACCTATTTCCGCGAGGGGCACCGCAAGTTCCTCTCCATCCTTGGCACCAAGGCCGCGTCCTCCCTGGAGAACTTTCGCCTCATCGACGAGCTCAAGGAGGCCAACCGGGAGCTCACCGAGGCCAACATGGCCATCCAGGAGAACTTCAGGCAGACCATCCTCGGGTTCGCAAGGGCCATCGAGCAGAACGACCCGTACACCCGCGGTCACTCGGACCGCGTCGCCCAGTACTCCCGCATGATCGCCGAGAACCTGGCGCTGGGTGACCAGTTTGTCGAGGACATCACCTTCGCGGGGCAGCTCCACGATATCGGAAAGATTGGTATTTCACCGCAAAAATTGAACAAGGCCGGCAAGTTGAACGCTCCTGAGATTCGCATGTTCCGCCGCCACCCCGAGATGGGGAAGCGGATCCTGGAGCCCATCCCCTTCATGCGTCACCTCATCCCCGGTGTCTACTGCCACCACGAGAAGTACGACGGCACAGGCTATCCCCAGGGTCTCAAGGGAGAGGAGATTCCGCTCATGGGGCGGATCATCGCCGTCGCCGACACCTATGACGCCATGACCTCCGACCGCTCCTACCGCAAGGCCCTCTCCTTCGACGTGGCCCTTGAGGAGCTCAAGAGGAATTCGGGGACACAGTTCGATCCCGACATGGTGGTCGCCTTTTTGGGGGCCATCGGTAAGAGGAAATCTTTATGAGTGATTCTTTTGTCAAGAACGAGGAGCTGCACATCCAGCCCGTAAGTATCATCAAGGAGATGCAACGCTCCTTCCTCGATTACTCCATGAGCGTCATCGTCTCCCGGGCGCTCCCTGACGTCCGCGACGGGCTCAAGCCGGTGCACAGGCGCATCCTGTACACCATGCACATCCTGAAGAACACGCCCACGGGGTCCTACAAGAAATCCGCCCGCATCGTGGGCGACACCATGGGCCGGTTCCACCCTCATGGTGATTCGGCCATCTACGACGCCCTGGTTCGGCTCTCCCAGCCCTTCTCCATGCGGTACCCGCTGGTCGACGGGCAGGGCAACTTCGGCTCCGTCGACGGTGACCCGGCGGCCGCCATGCGGTACACCGAGGTGCGCATGGACCGGCTGGCCATGGAGATGCTCACCGACATCGACAAGGAGACCGTGGACTTCATCCCCAACTACGACGACAAGGAGATGGAACCCTCGGTGCTCCCGAACCGGATCCCCAACCTCCTGGTCAACGGCGCCTCGGGCATCGCCGTCGGCATGGCCACCAACATCCCTCCCCACAACATGGGGGAGGTGGCCGACGCCCTCATCGGGCTCCTGCAGAACCCCAAGATCGAGCTCACGGAGCTCATGCGCCACATCAAGGGCCCCGACTTCCCCACGGGCGGCTTCATCTACGGCCGTGACGGGATCTGGAACGCCTACAAGACCGGGCGGGGCAAGGTGCTCATGCGGGCCCGGGTCGACGTGGAGATCCTTCCCAATGACCGTGAGGCGCTGGTGGTCACGGAGATCCCCTTCCAGGTCAACAAGGCGATGCTCATCACCAAGATCGCCGATCTTGTGAAGGACAAGGTCATCGAGGGCATCTCCGATATCCGCGACGAGTCCGACAAGTCGGGCATGCGGGTGGTCATCTTCCTCAAGAAGGAGGCCTTCTCGGAGATCGTGCTCAACCGGCTCTACAAGCTCACCCAGCTCCAGAGCACCTTCGGCGTGAACATGATCGCCATCGTGGACGGCAAGCCCCAGCTCATGGACCTCAAGTCCGTGCTCGTCAAGTTCCTCGAACACCGGCGGCAGATCATTCTGCGGCGCACCGAGTACCAGCTCAACGAGGCCCTCAAGCGGCAGGAGATCGTCGAGGGGCTCGGGGTCGCCTCCCTGAACATCAGTGAGGTCATCGAGCTCATCCGCAAATCGGCCACTCCCGACGAGGCCAAGACCAAACTCATGGCCTTCGACTTCGACGGGTACGCGCGCTTCCTCGAGCGGGCGGGCATCGATCCGGCGGCCCAGGAGCCGAAGAATCCCTACCGCCTCTCCATGCGCCAGGCGGCGGCCATCCTCGATATGCGCCTGCACCGGCTCACGGGGCTGCAGCAGGAGAAGCTGGCCGACGAGTTCCGGGAGCTGGCCGAGACCATCACAGGGCTGCGCGCCCTCCTGGACAACGAGGGGGTCCTCATCGAGGAGATGATCCGCGAGCTCCGCGAGATCAAAGAGAAATACGGAGACGAGCGACGGACGGAGATCCTTGAGGCCTCGGGCGAACTCAGCGTGGAGGATCTCATCGAGGACGAGGCCATGGTCCTCACCATGACCAAGGCCGGCTACATCAAGACGACCCCCGCCGACGCCTACAAGGCGCAGAACCGCGGCGGCCGAGGGCGCAAGGGGGCTGTCCTCCGTGACGACGAAGACATGGTCACCCAGGTCCTGGCCGCTACGGCCCACAAGACCATCCTCTTCTTCACGGACACGGGACGCGTGTTCAAGGAGAAGATGTACGCCCTGCCCAAGGGCGGTCCCAACTCCAGAGGCAAGGCCATCATCAACTTCCTGGGGCTGCAGAACGATGAGCGCGTGGTGACCATGCTCTCCGTGGCCGACATGGAGTCCGAGGATTTCATCTTCTTTGTCACCCGCAGCGGTATCGTGAAGAAGACGGCCATTTCACAGTTCGCCAACATCAACGCCAACGGGATCATCGCCATCAAGATCGACGAGGGAGATCACCTCATCGCGGCCCGCATCACCGACGGCACCCGGCACATCTTCCTGGGAACGAAGGATGGCTACGCCAACCGCTTCCCCGAGGACAACGTGCGCGGCTCCGGGCGCAACACGCGTGGAGTCAAGGGGATCAGCCTCAGGGGCGACGACCACG
This sequence comes from Deltaproteobacteria bacterium, assembly GCA_003249585.1. GTDB lineage: Bacteria > Myxococcota_A > Polyangia > HGW-17 > HGW-17 > SZUA-580. Next base: position 1,097 of record QKIM01000324.1, on the reverse strand, counting down.
TTGTCGGCGTCTCCATCCTCGATCCCACCGACGAGAACGCCACGGTCCTCTCCATCAGCGAGCTGGGTTTCGGAAAACGTTCCAGTGCCCAGGAATATACTCCCCACCGGCGCGGTTCCATGGGAGTCATCAGCCTCCAGACCACGGAGCGAAACGGCTCCATGATCGCCTGTATGGTGGTTGAGGAAGGCCAGCACTTGATTGTGCTGACGGAGCAGGGTATCTTAATACGTGTAGCTATTTCCGACCTTCGGGTGCAGTCCAGGAACACCCAGGGTGTCACCATCATGCGGCTTGACCCCGAAGATCGGATCATCGATGTCGCGCTGCTCGCCGAAGTCGAAGAGAACGGCCCAGACGACGATGATGAGAGCGACACCGAAGAAACCGGTACGCTCGAGGAGCCCTCCGGTTTCGATGATGCCTCCGGCGACGCCGGGAAGGGGGACGCCGCCGAAGAGGTGCCTGCGCCAGACAACCCGGAATAACCCCTTACCGGATGTGTCATGAATGACAAAGTCTCCATCGCGCGTGTTTCACTCATCGGAATCGAGATGGGGCTCAGCGTAACCATAGGTATCCTGTCGGGGCTGTGGCTCGATCATCATCTCCATACGGCGCCCTGGCTGATGTTGCTGTTTCTGGCCATCGGCATCGCCGCAGGTTTCCGGAACCTCTACGCCATCATGATGCAGCTCGAACATCAGGCCAGGGCCGATGAGGAGGCTCGACGAAAGCGTCGGAAGTCGCTCTCATGAGACCACGCAACACCGGTTCAGCTTGTTTTGCGCCCGCAAATGGTCTAACGTAACCCTGTGTATTCCAGACTTGTTCAGTTAAAACGAAGGATTGGAAAACCACTTTCCAAACTGCCGCTCCACCTGCGCTGGATCGCGGCCTCCTATCGCTTTGTCGCGCACAGCGCGCGTATCTGGCTCAGCCGCGATATTTTCCGCATCGGTTCGGGCCTTGCCTTCGAGTCTATTTTTTCCATCGGTCCCCTCGCCGCGCTGGGGCTCTGGTTCATCGACGCCATCGGGCAGACGACCCATGTCAAGGCGCTGGCTGACTATATCGGGCGGCAGCTCTTCCCCTCC
>QKIM01000480.1 GCA_003249585.1 Deltaproteobacteria bacterium | reverse complement strand
AATATATGCTGTGCCAGGAGGACACCATGAGTCGCAGCGCACGTCTTTCGGGGTTCATTCTTTCCGCGGCACTCGTTGCCAGCGCCTGCGTAGGGGAGGACCAGGGGTCGACCCTCGCGAACAAGGCATCTTTCGAGCTCAACTGCACCAAGGGATCCCTGCGCTACACCAAGCTCGGCAGGAATCAGTACGGTGTCGCGGGCTGCGGAAAGCGGGCGACCTATGTCCGGGTCTGCAAGAACAGTTCGGGCTGGTCCAGAGAATGCGTTTGGCTCAGGAACTGAAACATCGAAGGCTCAGACACGCCTTGCAGAGGCTTCTTCGGCTCGTGGTGACCACAGGCTTCGGGCCGGTCCATGGAGAGATATGAACAGAACGCTCCCCTCCCTCGTTATCGCCTTTTTCGTAATGATCCTACCTGTCATGGCCAGCGGACAGGATATCACCCTTCCCCCCGACGGAGACGCCGGCAACGCACCGCCGCCGCTGAAACGCGTGCGGACAAAACCCCGCTGGCAGGCCGCCGACACCGAGGACCCTTCGGGGCAAGGGCAGACACGGGGGGCCGCGGTTGCCACCTCGGCAGACGGTATCCCGCGGATCAACACCAGTCTCCTCGGCCAGCGCCGTGGGCTCTTCGAAATGACCGTGGGACTGGGACTCCCCCAGTTCGATGGCGATACGGCGTTTTCGGGCTCCTTTTCAGGCTCTCTCCTCTTTTTCCCGTCGGGCAGGCTCGCGATCGGCATCTATGTGGCGGGCGACATGCTGCTGGAGAGCTATTTCGATGACAATATGAACAGTGACATGGACATGTCCGCCTTTCTCTTCTCCGCGGGAGCCGAGGGGCGCTTCTACCTCGTCGACACGCGGGGGTTTGGATTGTGGGCAGGAGCCATCCTGGGGGTGACCTCGGTGAATGGTGATGTCTCGAGGGACTACGATTCCGTGGATACCCTCTCGGGCACTCCGGCCTTTCTCTCCCTGGGCGCCGGCATTCTGTTCAGGGCCAGTGACTATATAATGGGCTTCTCGGTACGCTACCGCAAGACCTTCTGGGACTACGACCGGTTCACCGCCGACTTCATCTCCCTGGAGGCCGCCTTCGTCTGGCCCTTCTGATCGGTTCAACGCATTCCTTTTATAAATTGCTTGATCTTCCGGCGGAAGTAGGATTTGATAAATAATTAATTCCTGACCTGACGGAGATCTGTCATGCATCGTCTGCTGCTGTTCCTTCTCGTGGTTGCTCTTCACTCATGCACACCCCAAGAGAACTGTACCAACGCCATCGACGACGACGGCAACGGCCGCATGGATTGCTTCGACGAGGCGTGCCACGACCACCCGGCCTGTGTCCGGGAGCGGTGCGGGGACGGCGTTGTGGAGCCTGAGTACGAGGAGTGCGACCCCCGGGTTGCGGTTTCCGTGACGTGCCAGCAGTTGGGGTTTTACGCCGGCACCACAGGTTGCAGCGCCGAATGCACCGTCATCTCCACCGGGTGTGTTGGAGTTTGCGGGGATGGGACGGTGCAGGATAGTCAGGAAGAGTGTGACGACGGGGAGGAAAACTCCGACTCGATGCCGGACGCCTGCCGGACGGATTGCACCCTGCCAGGGTGCGGGGACGGCGTGGTCGATACCCAGGCGGGGGAGGCGTGCGACGACGGCGCCGGGAACAGCGACACGGTCGAGGGGGCGTGTCGCACTACCTGCCAGCGTCCGCGCTGCGGGGACGGGATCCTGGACGATGGGGAGGCGTGTGACGAGGGCACGGCCAACTCGGACACGGTGCACGATCGGTGCCGGAAGGACTGCACGCTGCCGCGGTGCGGTGACGGCGTGGTGGACAGCCAGGCGGGTGAGGTGTGCGATCAGGGTGAGGAGAACTCGGACACGGCGCCGGACACCTGTCGTGAGGACTGCACCCTTCCGGGCTGCGGGGACGGGGTCATCGACCCTCATCGTGGAGAGACGTGCGACGACGGCCCCCTGAACTCCAACGCACCCGACGCGGCCTGTCGTCCTGACTGTACGGACCCGGGCTGCGGGGACGGCGTCGTGGACACGGGAGAGCAGTGTGACCAGGGGACGCTCAACAGCGATACGGTAGCGGACCGGTGCCGGCAGGACTGCACGCCGGCGAGGTGTGGGGACGGGGTGACGGACACGGGAGAGCAGTGCGACGAGGCCGATCTCAACGGCGGCGGCCCCAACGACTGCCGTGTCGACTGCACGCTGCCGCAGTGCGGGGACGGGGTGGTGGACGACCTTTATGGGGAGACCTGCGACGATGGCGGGAACAATGGGGACGCCCCGGACACGCCCTGTCGGCTGGACTGTCTGCCACAGCGCTGCGGAGACGGCATCCTCGACACGGGGGAGACCTGCGACGAGGGAGTGCTCAATGGGGACCTTTCCGACGATCCATGCCGTTCGGACTGCCTGCCGCGGAGGTGCGGGGACGGCATCGTGGACACGGGAGAGGAGTGTGACGCGGGAGTGGCCAATGCCGACGCGCCCGATGCACTCTGCCGTACGGATTGCCGGTCCCGACGGTGCGGTGACGGTATCGTGGACACCCTCGCCGGTGAAGGCTGCGATCTGGGTGAGCTCAACGCCGAGATCCCCGACGCCGAGTGCCGCACGGACTGCACGCCGAAGCGGTGTGGAGACGGCGTCGTGGACTCTGGCGAGGAATGCGACGAGGGTGCCGCCAACGCCGACGGGGTCGTCCCGGGATGTCGGACCAATTGCACGGAGAGTTGGGTCATCACGCTGGACAACCCCATCATCGCCATGATCCCCCACGAAGAGGCGAACCGCATATATGCGCTGACAGAGACCACGGAGATCGCCTACCCCACAAAACTCGTCATCGTAGACCTCGAGACCCGCTTGCCCCAGCATCAGATCTACATTCCACGATCCTCCACGCTGCACGACATGGCCATTTCTGCGGACAAGTCCCGCCTTGCGGTGGCCTATCACGACCCTGGCGAATCGGGAGTCCTCCTCGTCGACCTAACAGACCCCGATGTGTACGACTATATTCCGCTCTCCTTTGCCGGCAGGGCGCCTTCCTTCCCGGATAATGAGAAGCTGCTGTTGGTCGATAGGGATTATCCGTACTGTATCCAGGATGTGGATTTGTCGGTTCTCCCGGCGACAGATGCCACGGTTCTGGTCAATTTCACTTCAGGAATAGGCACGCTCATGGACAGAGGTCGGAACCGTCTTCTGGCATGGAGCACGAGCAACTTTATCCGGGTCCATGACGCGACAAATCTCGAAATACTTAAAGACATTAGGGTTCTTAATGCCTATCATCCGGCGGTCTCGGAGCTCGTAAAAGCCCTCCTGTCCCCTTCAGGCAGGTATCTGTACTACGGGGGGCGGCAGTTCGACGCCGATACCTATCTTGCGACCGGGAGCTTTGTGCCGCAGCTGTCAGCGCTTGATAACTACAGTGTGGACAACATGTTGACGGTTGATGGGAGCGATCTCTTCGGACTCAGCCATACTCACCTCTTTGATGTTGTCAACGGCAGCAATGTCCGCGAACTCCCCTTCGAGCTGCGGCTGGCGAATCTGACCCATGGTGACCGCCGTGTCCTCTTCGTTCGGGAGGATGAACCCACCCGCATCTACTCCACGGACATTGATGAGTTCATCGAGGGGATTCCCTTCGGAGAGCCTCCAGTGCTCCTCCCGGTCTCGGAGTATTCCTTCTCATCCATCATTCGCGATCCCGTGCGACCAAAGGTATACGGGATCGATTTCGACCGGTCACAGGTGGTCGCCATGGACACGATCAGCGGGGAAACGGTGGCGGTGCTCCCGGTCCGGCCGGGTCCATTCTCCATTGATGTCGATCCCCTCGGAGAACATCTCTTTATCGGACACCGGCACAGTGATTCCATCCTTCGCACCGATTTGGAGTCCTATGAGGTGGACGGTGAGTTTTCCACGTCCGCATATGGCAATCGCGTCTACACGG
>QKIM01000189.1 GCA_003249585.1 Deltaproteobacteria bacterium | reverse complement strand
GCTCTCCTATCTTGCCGGCAGACTGCCCAGGCTGTTCTCCGGCATCGAGGAGACCCTGGGCAACGTCAACCGTGTCACGAAGCTGGCCGGCCCCAAGGAGCGCGACAAGATCATGGCCTCCCTCTCCCGGCTCGACAATCTCTCCGTCAAGCTGGAGGGGCTGACGGGGGACGCCAGAAGCCTCCTGTCCAAGATCTCCGCGGGGAAGGGCTCTGTCGGCGCCCTCCTCGCCAAGCGTGAAGTCTACGAAGACCTCAAGGAGCTCGTTCGGGATCTCCGCGAGAACCCATGGAAGCTCTTCTGGAAGGATTGACCCCGTGCAGCCCTCCCGCTTCCAGGAGCTCATCGGCGCCCTCACCATCCTCCTCTTTGGGGGATTCATCGGCTGGGTCTTTCTGGCAGGGGACCTCACGTGGAGACCGGGGCTCGAGTTCACCGTCGAGTTTGACCGGCTCGGGATCATAGAGACGGGCGCCCAGGTTCGCATTGGGGACCAGCGGGTCGGGTTCGTGCGCAGCATCAGTTACAGCCGCGAGAAAAGGGGTGTCAAGCCCAAGGTCCGGCTCAGGCTGTGGGTCGACAAAAAGTACGCCTCCTGGCTCTTTGACAACAGCCGCTTCTATTTCGAGAGCATCTCCCTCATCGGACAACGGCACATCAACGTCGCGCTCCCCCCTGCGGGCGAGCCGCTGGGAGCCCCCGTACGAGCGGGCCAGGTGCTCAAAGGAGAGCCCCCGGCCAAGCTCGATCGTGTCCTGCAGAAGGCCCACGACACCATCGTCCTCGCGCTGCGGACCCAAAAGGAGCTGCGCCCCGAGTGGCAACGGGCGAGCAAGGCCCTGGACAACCTGAGGGTATGGGAGTCCTTCTTCGACGACGAGGTGCTCCCCTCCGGGCGCAGGATCGTCGATCAAACGAAAAAACTGACCTACCCCAAGGGCGTGGACGTCATCGCCGACGAGACCCGTGCGGGGCACATCATGTGGAAGCTCTATGTCATCGACGCCCTCATCTCCGGCATCGAGGTGAAACTGAAGACCACAGCCGACCAGATCGACGCCAATCTGGGGATCTGGGACACGGGCGCCATCAAGAGCAGGATCAACAGGCTGGAGCGCCGCTTCACCATGATGCGGGATACCGTAAAGAGCATGCGCCCCATGGTCACGACCCTGGACCGGGCCATCAACTCCTCCTCGGGGACCGTGGGGGCGCTGGTTCGCGACCGGACGATCTGGGACGACATCAAGATGATGGCACGGCGGCTGAAGAACGCTCCGCTGGATCTGTTGCTGAAACGCCGCGAGAAACTCAGGAACTGACACAAGGAGGAAGACCATGCCGGTGAAACATATGGATGACATAAAAGGGAAGGTGCTCTCCGGAGCCGATCTGCAGGGCGTGACCAAGTGGATCGCCCTCTCGCCCAGGGACGGATGGGACGGATGGGTCATGCGGGTGCTGGAGGTTGAGCCCGGCGGCTTCACCCCCTTCCACACCCACGGCTGGCCCCACATCAACTATATCCTCGAGGGGACCGGCGTCCTCACCTCGGATGGCGAACAACACCGGATCCGTCCCGGCTCGGTAGCCTACGTGGACGGCATGGGGGAGCACAACTTCAAAAACGACGGTGACGTCCCGCTGAGGTTCATATGCATCGTCCCCGAGGAAGGCGACCGCGACTACCTGGGCTGACACCGGCGGGCACCGCGCCACGCCCTGTGCACAAGGAACCATGGGCATCTGGACCAAGAACAAGCACCTCACCGCCATTTCGCTGAAGACCCGCCTCTTTGCGGGCTTCATCCTCCTCATGCTCCTCTTTTCGGGATTGCAGATCTACAGCCTCATGAACCTGGAGCGGGCCAACGACGAATTCCAGCTCATCAACCGGTTCCATCTCAAGGTCTCGCTGCACGCCTTCTCCCTTGAGACGAGCCAGTCTTCGCTTTTGCTCCTGCTGAAGAACCTCACCGCCCCCAACCAGGGGAACATGACCAAGCGTCCAGGTCTGCTCAAGCGCTGGATCAAGATCACCCAGGACAAGCGGAACGACGCCTACCTGCGCCTCAAGAAGCTCATCACCAACAAGTGGAAGCTCCTGCGCAGCCGCGACCGTGAGTTCATGACCCTGAAGGTCCTGCCGCTCATGCGCGGGGTTGAGGACAGCATAGGAGAGATACAGAAGAAATTCGATGATCTCCTCAAATCACCAGACGCCATCTCCAAGGCCGATGCCCGGATGATCTCCCGCCGCGAACACCTCATCATGAACCGGGTGCGCCGCATCTCTTCCATCATCCGCAACCGGGTGCGCCGCTTCGCCCAGAGGCTCGAGGACAACGAACGGTTCATCCTGAAGCAGCAGATGCTCCTGCTCGCCGGGGCCATCCTCCTGGGGATCATCGTCATCATCATGGCCGCCAGGCCCCTGCGGTACCTCAGGGGCCTGACCGAAGGCGCCCGGAGCCTGGGGAGCGGCAACCTGTCCCTGAGGATCCCCGTGACCTCACAGGACGAGCTGGGGGTTTTAGCTGAAGAGTTCAACACCATGGCCGAGGCCATCGAGGAGCGTGAGGCGCGCCTCATTCAGTCCGAGCGGCTCGCCGCGGCCGGACGCCTCGCGGCACAGATCGCCCACGAGATCAGAAACCCCCTGGCGGCCATCAGTTTCAACGCAGAGCTGCTCCATGAGAGCCTGGGGGAGATCGAGGCCGAGTCACCGGCGCTTGTGGAGAGCCGCGAGCTCATCACCGGGCTCCAGCGGGAGGTGGACCGGCTCACGGGGATCACCGAGGAGTACCTCGCCTTCTCCCGCCTCCCCAAGCCGCGCATCAAGGCCACAGACTGCAACTCCTTTCTGAGGGACGTCCTTGACTTCATCGAGGGCGAGCTCATCCTGGAGCGGTATCGCCTGGAGACCAGCCTCGCCGAAGGCCTGCCCCCGGTGTCCATGGATGAGGATCTCATGCGTCAGGTGATGCTCAATCTGGTGCGCAACGCCAAGGAGGCCATGCCCGACGGAGGGACCATCCGCATCGCCAGCACCACCGAAAAGGGCCGCGTCTTCATCCGCGTCTGCGACGAAGGGCCCGGGTTCGACGAGGAGATCGCCGGCCGCGTCTTCGAAGCCTTCTTCACGACCAAAAAACATGGAACAGGTCTGGGCATGGCCCTCAGCCACCAGATCGTCCGGGACCACAACGGGACCATCACCCTGGGCAACGGGCAGGGCACCGCGGGACATCCCGGGGCCGTGGTGACGGTGTCTCTCCCCGTCGTACAGGAGGAGGACCGTGCCTGAGCTCCCCGAACGGATCCCCTACGCGCTGTTCTGCGATCGCTGGCTGCCCTGGCACCGCATCGGCCTCTTGGAAGAGATGCGGTCTCTCACGACCTTTGCGCCCCACTGCTTCCCCCGGATGCTCGACACCGAGGCGCCTCCATGGGAGTCCCTGCACCCCCTGCCCAAGGGTCGGCATGGAGCGACGTCCCCCTCCTCCCGGTACGCGGCTATGGCCGCAGTGAACCCACGCGTCGTGAGCACGCTGCGGGACTTGTCGCCCGCCTTCATCCATGCTCAGGGAGGCAGAACAGGTCTCAACGCCGGTCGCTACGCCGATCTCAGCAGGTCGACCCTCATCGTCTCCCTGTTGGGCCGCGATCTCACTTCCTGGATTCGGCCCGATCCCTACGATCCGGAGTCCGTAGCCTGGCAGGCCGGTCGGGAAGAGCTCGTCCACGCAGCGGCCTGGTTCCTCGTGGGCTCCGGAGAGATGCAGGAGTTGGCCCTGGAGTGTGGCATCCCCGCATCGAAGATCTTCCGACACCGTTCCGGCATCGACACCGGTGCCTACCCCTTCAACCGCGACTACTCCCGTCTTGCCCCCGGGCCCAGGCGTCAGGTGGTCATGAAGGGGCGATTCCTGGAGGAGTGGGGGCTGCGCTACGGACTCAAGGCCTACGCACAGCTCAGCGAGATCTTCGACCTGAGACTTTCGATCCTTG
>QKIM01000085.1 GCA_003249585.1 Deltaproteobacteria bacterium | reverse complement strand
GTGGCGCAGGGTGCTCGAGTGGAGGCGCATCTTGAGCCGGTCAAGCTCGGCGATGGTCTCTGTGAAACCGGTGATCGCCTCGTCCTCGTGCCCCGTCCTGAGCGCGATCTCGGCTTCGAGCAGGTGCGCCATGGCGGTGGGCCATGGAGCGCGTGCCTTGTACATCTGCCGAATCCCCCGCTTCGCCAGCTTCATGAGGGGGTTCGCGTTCCTGCCTTTTTCCGAGGCGAGGTTGAGGGCGATGTGAGACTGGAAGTAGTGGGCCTCGTTGCGGATGCTGGGGATCAGAAGGAGCAGGGCCTTCTTGATCGGCCGCCACTGTTCCTGCAGCCGGTCGAAGGCCGCCTGATCGTCCCCCAGATAGAGATCCGTATGCAGGGCTGAGACGAGCTGGAAGAAGTGCTGGAGGTGGTACCCCCTCTGGCTCCACCCCTTCATGAACCGGTCGGCCTCGGCCCGGCTCTTCTCGGGCCCCATCAACTGCATGAAGGCGAGGTTGCCCAGCCCCAGGATAGCCCCCGAGGCGCTCCACATGTCGTCGCGGGCCATGGCGTCGTAGTAGAAGGAGGATCCGATCGTGGTCATCTCTTTGATCTCGCCAAGGTAATAGAGGGACCAGATCTGCACCATGCGCATGTGGCCCTGCTCCCAGAAAGACTCCTCGGCCTGGAGCATGAGCTCGAGCCCCTCCCGGGCGGTCTCGTAGGCCTCCTTGAAGTTGCCGCTCATGTAGTTTCCGTATGCGCTGGAGGCCTTCATGTAGCCATGCAGGATCGGCTTGTCGTACTGTTCGATGATGCCCTCGACCACCGCGATGATCTTGGCGTGGTAGGGAGAGGTGAACTGCCCCGAGGCGGCCAGGTAGTTTGCCTCGATGCACAGGGCCTGGAGGATGCGCTGGGGCTCCCCCATGTTCAGCGCGTCGTAGGCCCACCGCGTGGCGAAGATGACGGACTGGATGACGTTGGAGGAGGCCTTGGAGAGGGAGCTGTAGAGGTCCAGCCGCGCAAGATCCGCTGAGGGGATCTCCGACTCGTCCGTCGTCGTGAAGGAGAGCCCCCGAAAACGCAGCTTGAGCCTGGTCCACACGAGCGAGACCCAGGTGCGCCAGCCCGGCCTGGGGAGAGAAATGTTGAGGGAGGCGAACATCTCGTTGAGGATCTCCATCCCGGCCTCCATGTGCCCCGATCTGAGCAGCACATCCCCGGCGCGCTGCTTCAGGGCGAGGGCCTGGGCGGAGTTGGCCCCGGGCACCGCCGCGAGATATTCCTGGGCAGCAGCCTGCCCGCTCCCGGCGTTGGCCAGGGCGCCGGCGAGAAGGATCCGCACCTCCCGCCTGCCCTTCTCTGACACCACATCCTGTCTCTCATGGAGTTTTAGTGCCCTGTGGAAGAGCATGGCGGCGCGCTGGAAGGCGAGCCCCTCGTTGGCCGAGTGGGCCGCCTGCAGATAGTATTTCATGGCCTGCTCGGGCTCCCGGCCCCCCTCGAAGTGGAAGGCCAGCGCCTCGGGTCGTGCGCCCGGCTCGGTGAGGAGCGCGAGCGCCAGCCTGCGGTGCGCGGCGGCCCCTGTTTCAGCATCAAGCCGGGCGACGACGCAGTCCCTGACACGATCGTGGAAGGGCTCGAACTGCCGCGTGTCGTCCCGGGCCCCGGACCGGATCAGATGCATCACCTGCAGCCGGTTGCACACGCGGACGAGCTCCCCCTGGGTCGTCTGCAGCACATGGGCGAGGGTCCTCGAAGAGAGCGCCGAGTGGGCGAGACAGATCATCTCCAGGACCTCGCGCTCCATATCGGGCAACTGGGAGATGTGCTCCTGGAGGACCTGCTCGAGCTGGGGGAAGCTCCGCTCCCCATATTGCTCCGGGTTGGTGATGAAGTGCTGCACCAGCTCGAAGATGAAGAGCGGATGGCCCCCGCTCTCCCGGGCGATGTCCTGCCACACCCGCTCCGGAACGGGGTGCTCCCTGTGCATGGAGGCGTGGAGGTTCATGGCCATCTTGGCCGATTCCTCCTGGGAGAGGGGGAGCAGGGGCAACGTCGCCAGGGGAACCGGGAAGATCTCAGAGACGGCGGCAGCTTCAGCGGCGGCGGCCACAGGCTCCGAGGAGGTGCGCATCCCCACCAGGATAAAGAGGTTGGGCGGAGTCGGCGGCTGGAGCAGACCCTGCAGGAGCTTGTGGCTGTCCTCATCGGCCCACTGAAAGTTGTCTATAAAGAGGACCACCCGGTAATGGGAGGTGAGCCGTTCGAAGAGTTCCCTGAGGGCGGCAAAGGCTATGGAACGAAACTCTTGAACATTCTTTGTCTTCTTGGAAGAAATTATCGGCTGGTCCATGGCCTCGACCCTCGAGAGCGTAGGGAAGAGGCGGGTGAGGAGCGCGGCGTTCTTGGGAATGACATAGTAGCGGATATTCCCCGGGATCTTGAGGAGCAACTGGCTCAGCGCGTCGATGATCTGGTCGAACGCCTTGAAAGAGACCGACTCCTGTTCGTTGCAGGATCCCGAGAAGATTATGAGGTCCTCGCGAGACGATCCGATGCGGGAGAGAAACTTCCGGATGAGCCCTGATTTTCCCAGGCCGGAAGCGCCGTGGATCAACACGGCCGTGGGGTCTCCCTCGAGGAAGGAGGCGAAGCGCTGATCCATCCACTGCAGCTCCTTGTCTCTCCCCTCAAAAAGCGAGAGGGACCGCATGTAGGAGTGGGATGAAACGGATTCCTGCCGGGAGCCCTGCCTGAGTCGCTTGATGACCTCCTGCCCGGTGGGTCGGGCCTCGGGCGAGATCTGGATGAGGTCAGCGCACAGCTGGTTGAGATCTTCGGGGACCTCCGGGCAAAATGACCTGGGCGAAGGGGACTCGTGTTTTTGCTTGTCGAGGATGACCGACGCAAAGGACCCCTCGAACGGGAGCCTCCCGGTCAGCGCATGGAAGAGGATCACCCCCACGCTGTACCAGTCCGACGCGGGCGTAAGCGGAGCCGAGGCCGCCTGCTCGGGGGACATGTACGCCGAAGTGCCCACAGGAAAAAAGTGGGAGAGGGTGCGCAGATTCTGCTCCGTCTCGGTGACCAGCCCGAAATCCATGAGCACGACCCGGCCCGACTCCTCCACAAGGATGTTGTCCGGCTTGACGTCCCGGTGGAGCCGGCCCGAGGCATGCAGCGCCATGAGGCCCTGGGCGAGTTGATGAAGCGCGCTGCGCAGCCGCGACTCATTGAAGAGGAGCTGGACGGGCTCCTCGGGCATCGCTCTTCGGGCGAGATCCTCGTCGGGGAGGTCGAGGGTAGAGTGGTTGGTGTTGAAGGCGTCTGTGTGGGAGGAAGGCTCCCTGCTGAGCTGGTCCAGATTGAACTCGTCGAGGGAGAAGGGCTGACGGACGTAGGCGAGGAGCTGCCTCCCCTCCACATACTCCATGGTGAAGAACCAGGTGCCGTGATCCTCAAAGAGCTCCCCGATGGTGACCAGGTTCGGGTGTTCCAGGCTTCTGAGCGCGCGGAACTCCTTCTTGAGCCTGAGGAGAGCCTCTGAGTTGGCGTTCTGGAGCGTCTTCAGGGCGACATTTATCTCCAGCTTCTTGTCGTAGGCTGCATACACCACGCCCATTCCGCCGGCACCGAGCTCTCCGGTGATGGTGAACCGGTCGCTCTTTATGGACGGGAGCGCGCTGAACGGAGTGCTCTCGTTATCGGTCATTTCCTCTCATCTAGTCCCCTATCTGCAAAAGTATATGCCTTTTTGTGCCCAGCTGACAGGAATATCACCCGAGAGTCCCCCACCGACCCAGGTGACGTCAGACCCTTTTCGTTATTGTTTGGCAGGGGCAGCCAGGGTGCTCAACTTGATGACGACGGGCTTTGGGGAGGGCAGCTTCGCTTCGGTGCCCGCACATTTTCTCTCTGAGGTGCACACGGATATCCGGTAGGATCCCGCAGGAAGGGCCGCATTCACACAGTACCGGGACCGTGGCTCCACGACGCTCTTGTTCCAGACGACGATGGTCCCCTTC
>QKIM01000570.1 GCA_003249585.1 Deltaproteobacteria bacterium | reverse complement strand
CGTCCCGAGTCATGAAGGACTTCGCCCCCTCTACATCTCCGGCGTAAAGAGCCTCTTTGTATTCCACCACCCGATCAGCGAGTTCTTGCCTCACCTCCGCATCGTATCGAGCCGTTTCGGCGTCGGCCATCTCCGAAGCCTCTTTATCCTCAGGAACCTCGCTGAAGAACCAGACCCCCAGACCTCCCAAAAGGAGTCCTGCCACGAGTCCGATGGCGGCTTTCATAGAACCTCCTCTGTTTGCTGGAACACTTCCGACGATCTAACGCCGTTAAATATCGAGTGCAAGAAACCCGCAGAGAGGATTTGCGCGGGGGTCGGCGGAGGATAGGAGTCTGATTGGGCATCCTTGCCCCCATCATACCCGCAACCCATTATGCCACTCGGCGGCCTGCTGGGCTGGAGCGGGCAGTCCACCGTTCCAGCCTACTTCCCTCAAGGAGTTGAACATGAGAACCCCGACCACCGTGTTCCTCATGCTCTTGTGTGTGGTTGCCTGCAAACCAACTTCCAACGAACTCACAGAGGCACAGCGGTCCGAGATCCAAGCAGCCGTCCTGGAAGCCGACGCAGGTTGGTGGAAAGCCTGGGCGAGCATGGAAAACCTGGACGACTATATGGGTTACTTCTCTGACTGGTTCGAGACCCCGATAACCGGATGGGCGTCAACCGACGCTCTGAGAGCGGGTGCCGAGGAAACGTGGAGGGAAACGAAGAGTTGGGAGTACGAATTTGGAGATCGACGGGTGAAGGTGCTGGCCCCGAACGTAGCTGCCTTGGAAGGCAGGATAGTCTCTATCGTAACCGACACCGCCGATGCCGCCGTAGAATGGAATCAGAGGTACACGGAAGTCTGGAGTCTGGAAGAGGAGGGGTGGAAGATCCTGACCTGCGGGTTCTCGACATCCAGGCGCAACGTCGAATAGCCTAGCCACCTGCCCCAGAGCCTAACCCATGCCAACCCCCTCCCTCCTCCGGCGGCTGATAAAGCGGAAGCGGGTGCAGGGGGGGCAGGTTCTTTGACCAGTCGAGAAAGAGCGGTCCGATGCTTGATAGACGGGAGGACAGTGTTCTCGGAGATCTCACTACGTGATACATCTGAGAGGCGAGTTTGATGAAGAACATTTTCAGACGGCTTCGAGGCGCCTTGGGTAACGCCCTGGTGTGGGCCGCAGCTTGGTTTATCGCCGCGATCCCCTTGACCGCATTGATCCCGCACATCTTCCGAACCACGTCAAGCTTCACCTACTTGGGGGCCTGGACGTTCCTCGCGCCGACTCTCGCGGCGATCGGCTTTGTTTCCGGGGGTGCATTTTCCCTGTATCTAGGGATCGCCGGCCGGGGCCGACGCCTCAACGAATTGAAACCGGGTCCGGTCGCGCTGGGTACCGGTATCACCGTGGGTTTTCTTATGGCGGTCTTTCTTGTCCTTTTCGTCTCCCTCAGGGGCTTGCCTGTCTCTATGGGGCCAACCATCCTGGTCGCCTCAATCTTCGGTGGCCTGGGAGGTTTAACGGCCCTGGGTCAGGTCAAGATCGCCCAGAAGGCCCTGTCCCCGGGCGAAGAGGATCCTGACGAACTCGAGTCTGGCCAAGAGCCACTTCTTCCTGATCCCCAAGGGGAGGGTGTGTAAAGACCCTGCCCACTTCCAGACCCTGCTGGAGAAGTGTGCGGATGATGCGGAGCATTGATGACCTGCCCCCAATCCTGAGCCTTTACGTTAGTCTAGCTGCACTCGTTTTCGGGGAGGAGACCAATTCTGAGGATGGGCCGCGCTAGCTGCCGGGATCAGGATGGGGGATGGCGAGATTCCTCGTCTGCTGGTAGACAGTCCTCGACAGTAAACACTTCCGGTCGGCTCTCCTCGCTACCCGCCTCTCTACCCGCCGGTAGCCGCGCGCCAGTTAAGGCCGTAAGCTACCGTCGCTCCGGGGACCACCCGGCCTGCCGGGGCGATCCTATGCATATTCTTGAACCGCACCGGGAAGACACCCATGAACGCACGATGGCTTGCAGTTCCCGCCATTCTCCTCACCGCCTCGGTCCTGCAGGCCCAGGAACCTGAAGACCGCACTCTCCTCACACAGGAGCAGATGACCGCGATCATCAACGAGGTCTCGGGTGAACGCGCCATGCACACGATTCTCGAGATGGTGCCGTATCAGCGCGTCCGCCCCCCCTCGGAGTACTCGGAACCGTATCGCGAAAGCCGGGTGATCGCTGAGCGGGCCAAAGAGTACGGCTTCAGCAACGTCGAGATCGAGGAATACGGGACGGGCGGCACCGCCTGGCAGCCAACGCAGGGTGAGCTGTGGATGACATCCCCGAAGAGCGTCAAGCTGTATGACATCCACGACATCGCGCTCGCGCTCGTCTCGCTCAACGCCAACGGCGACATCTCCGGCGACCTGGTCGATGTGGGCGCCGGCCGCCCAGAGGACTTCGAGGGGAAGGACGTCACCGGCAAGTTCGTGCTGTCGTCCGGGTCTTCCAGCTCGGCATACCGCCTCGCGGTCGCGAATGGCGCCATCGGCTCCCTCGGCGTCAGTTCCCTGGGGTTCCAGCGGGCCAACGTCTTCCTCGACCAGATCGTCTCGAGCACCGCTTCGGCGGAGCCCGGCACCGCCCTCTGGTCAATTACGCCCGAACTGCACAACAACCTCCAGGCAATGCTCCAGCTCGGCGACAAGATTACCGTCCGCTCCATCACCCAGAGCGTCGAGGTCCCGAGCAAGACCGAGTGGGTGCACGCCGAGATCCCCGGCGACGGCAGTACCACGCAGGAGGCCGCGATGAGCTGCCACCTGTACGAAGGGGTCATCAAGCAGGGCGCCAACGACGACGCCTCCGGCTGCGCCCTCATCCTCGAGATCGGCCGTGCCTACATCAAGCTGATCAACGAGGGGGAGCTCCCGCCCCCGAAGCGCACGATCAACTTCCAGTTCGTCCAGGAGATCTCCGGCACCAACGCCTACCTCAACGCCCACCCCGAGAAGGCGGAAGCGATGATCGGTACGCTGAACTTCGACATGGAAGCGCTGCGGGTCAGCGAATCCCGGAGCTACTGGGTGTTGCAGCGCACGCCGGACACGTACCCGTCGTACCTCAATGACGTTGCGCAGAGCATGATGGAGTACATCGCCAACGTGTCGCGCGAGCGCGTGCGCTACCGCAGGAGCGGCTATGTGCCCACCCAGCCGGTCGAGTCGGTGCACGGGAGCAGGGACGCCTTTTACATCAAGATCGACAAGCACTACGGATCGAGCGACCACGTCACGTACATGCAGCATGGGATTCCCTCGGTCATGTTCATCACCTGGCCGGACATCTACTACCACTCGTCGGAGGACACGCCCGACAAGCTGGATGCCACGCAGTTCAAGCGGGCGGGGGCCGTCGGGCTCGGAGGGCTGGCGGTCATCTCGACCGGCACCGACGACATGGCCGCGCGCGTGCTGGCGGACAACGTCGGGCGAGGGCTCTCGCGTATGGGTGAGTCGCTCACCAAGGGGCTGGGTTACATCGCGGACGCCACGAGCGGGGCGGCACTCACCAACGCCTACAACGAGGCGCGCATTGCCATCCTCCACCAAGCGGAGGTCGAGAAGGGCGTGATCCGCTCGGCGAGCGTACTCTGGACGAACGCCGAGGACGGGAAGGAGAAGACGGAGACGTTCGCTCCGTTGATTGACCAGCGTGCGGGCACGCTGCTCGATGAGGTGAAGGCGACCTACCAGCTCCAGGCGCTGCAGCGCGGCGTGGAGCCCGTGGAGCCGACGATGAGCGAGGAGGACCGGGCCGTAGCCGACCTCGTGATCGAGCAGGTGCCTTCGGCTGGTGGCGGGCGCGGGGGGCGTGGAGGTGGTCGTGGCGCCGGAGGTCCGGCGCTGCCGGACGAGATGTACAACGCGGAACTCAACCTCCTCCTCGGCAGGGAAATGACGGTCGGGCAGATTCGCGATTTCCTCTCGGGCGAGTTTACGCCGGTGCCGCTTTCGGATGTGGTGGAGGTGCT
>QKIM01000468.1 GCA_003249585.1 Deltaproteobacteria bacterium | reverse complement strand
CAGAAATGCAGCATCGAGGCCATCGGCCGGCTCAGGGACAAGAGCTCCATCGAAACGCTCATCTCCTTGTTCGACAAGGGAAATGCCGAGCTCAGCCAGCTGGCCGCTGACGCCCTGCGGAGGATCACCCTCCGGGACTTCGGCGACAAGCGGGAGCGCTGGAACTCATGGCTGGCCCTCAACAAGCGGCGTCACCGAATCCTGTGGCTCATCGAGGCGCTGCGTTCCTCGGACCGTGCGCTCCGCCACGAAGCGCTCAGTGAGCTGGTCCGGATCGTGGGCAGCGACAACGGATACAGCCCGGATTTCGAAGGGGAGCAGATGGAGCTGGCCATCCGAAACTGGATCGCCTGGTGGGAGAATAAGGGTCGCCATATCTTCCCGGGCTAATCCCCCTCCCGAATGTGCAGCGTCTTCAGGGGGTCAGCGACGATCGTTCGATGGTTTCGGATGGGGGGCGCCGTCGGTCGTGGGGTGGTCGGCGCCCGTGTCCGGGGCCGAGGTGAGCACCTTCAGGTGATGGGCACACTGTTCACCGACACAGCTTGTGGACGAGATGAGGCGGCACCTCGAGAGCGCGAAAATCGCTTCCTTGGCTTTTCCCAGGCGGATCTGGGAGAGCGCCAGGTACAGCCACGCCTCCTGGATGGAGCTGCACGGGGGGCCCTGCCGGACCGTACGGATCAGCTCCTGTTCGGCCTGCGGGTGTTTGCCGAGGGCGAAATAGGTTCGGCCCAGGCGGTAACGTGCGAGACAGTATTTTGACTGGATGAGCAGGGCCTGCCGGAAGTAGGGGATCGCTTTGGAGAACCGCTTCTGGGTGAAGTGGGCCCAACCGATGTTGGTGTTGGCCACATAGCTGTCCTGATAGACCAGATCGGAGACAGACTTCCTGGCCTGCTCGATGGCTGCGTCACCGTTGCCGAAATGGATCTCGATGGCAGAGATGTTGTTGTGCGCCTTGGACGTGAGCTGCTTGTCCCGTGCAGCCGCGATGAAGTGTTTGCGGGCCAGGGCCAGAAGGCCTTTGGCGTCCTCCTCCTTTTCCTTGAGGTCTCCACCCTTGAGGCACTGGGCTCTTTTGGCGATATCCAAAAGGGCGGAGGCCTTTTTCAGATAGATGAGCCCCAGCTCGAAATGGGCCCGGGTGTGGCCTGGGTAGGCGATGACGGCCTTTTTGAGCTCGAGGAGCGCCGCGTCCAGGAAGCGCCGGGACAGCTCGACTTCGTTCTTTATGATCTCCTGGTTCTTTTCGATCTTGAGTTTCGTCGAACGGATGAACACGACCGAGGAGGTTTTGCCCGGCTTGAGCGCGAGGGTCGTAATCTCCCTGTTGAGCTTGTCGTTCTCCTGTCGCAGGCTTCCGATCTTCTGAAGTGCCCGGACGTGCTTGTCGAAGTAGTCGTGACCAAGGTAGTACTGCTTATTCGCGTACCGCATCTGGCGCGGTTCGTCGGTAGTGCAGGCGCCGAGGAGCACGAGGAGGAGCAAAGAGAGTGGTGCCTTCATGGGACCTCCTGGGGGGTTCAGTCTACAGCCGCCTGGCAGGATGTCAAAATTTGGACCAGGGGAGAAACCGCGCATCAGCTGGACTCTCGCGTGGCTTTGGTGTACAACCCTTCTCGGCCGGTACCGGCGGTCTCCCGAGCACCTCGGGGCGCCCTGCCGTCCCAGGGAGGCACCATGATAGATCCCCGACTGATTACCGAAAAGCCCGAATGGGTCACTGCACAGATGGAACGCCGTGGGCCGGCCTATGCAGCCGCCATGGGAAAGGTCACCCGTCTGAATGAGGAGTGGAAGGCGAAGAAGAGCGAGCTGGACGATCTGCGGCATCAGCAGAAGACCGAGTCCGCCAAGATGCGGGACCTCAGGGGCGCCGCACAGGCCGAGCTTCGCGCGAAGCTCAAGGAATACTCGGACGCCATCAAGGCGCTGGGCGAGACCGTGAAGGATCTTGAGCTCGACCGCGAGGAGGCGTTCCTCCACCTGCCCAACCTGCCCGATGAGCGCATTCCCACGGGAGGGGAGGAGGCAAACCTGGTGGAAGAGGTCATCGGGACGCCTCGGAGCTTCGACTTCGAACCCCGTCCACACTGGGAGGTCGGTGAGTCCCTCGGAATCCTCGACTTCGAGGCCGCCACGCGCATGTCCGGAGCCCGTTTCTCTGTGCTTATCGGTCCCGGAGCCCGGCTCGAGCGCGCCATCGCCCAGTTCATGCTGGACCGTCACGGGGAGCGGGGGTACGTCGAAGTTTCGCCTCCCCTTCTGGTCAAGCGGGACGCCATGGTCGGTACGGGGCAGGTCCCGCACCTCGAGGAGGACACCTTCAAGACGGACGCCGAGGAACCCTTCTATCTCATCCCCACCGCTGAGGTGGTGCTGGTCAACATGAAGCGGGAGAGCATCCTCTCGGCAGAAGAGCTTCCTGTGAAGTTTGTGGCCCTGACCCCCTGTTTCCGCTCCGAGGCCGGATCCTACGGTCGGGATGTCCGCGGGCTGATTCGGCAGCACCAGTTCTACAAGGTGGAGTTGGTCACCATCACCGATCAGGACAGCTCCGCTCAAGAGCTCGTGACCCTGAGGAACGATGCCGAGAACATCCTGAACCTTCTGGGGCTTCCCTACCGCCGCATGCTTCTGGCGAGCCGGGATATGGGATTTGCCGCGCATCGTACCTACGACCTTGAGGTGTGGCTCCCGTCGGAGGGCAGCTACCGGGAGATCAGCTCCTGTTCCAACTGCACGGATTTCCAGGCACGCAACGCCATGATCCGGTATCGTACGGCCCAGGGCGAGAAGCCCCAGTTATGTCATACCCTCAACGGATCGGGGCTGGCTGTAGGCCGGACGCTGCTTGCCATTTTGGAGAACTATCAGAATGCGGACGGCAGCCTGACCATCCCTGAAGCACTCAGGCCCTATCTCGGGGGCGCCTCCCGCCTCACGGCCACGGGGTTCGAAGCCTGACCCCGGGAGGTCAGGCCAGCTTCGGCCAGATCAACAGATAGAACACCAGCACGAAGAGCGCGGAAAGCATGGGGACGAAGAGCGCCGGCTGACGCCATGGAGCGATGGGGGGCAGAATTCTCAGGGAAACGAGGGAGACGGGACGTCGCCAGCCCGTGGCCTTGAGCAGCGCGTTGGGGATGGCTCTGGTGGGCAGGGCCGCGCACAGGGAGGCGGAGTCATCGGTGGAGAGGTGAGTGAAAAAGTCTGGGGGGGCCACCAGGAACGTGTCTCCGGCTTTCCAGTGATGGATCTTTCCGCTCTTGAGGGGAAGAAGATCCCGGTGCTTTCCTCGGATCCTCAGCAAGGCGCTGCTGGAGTTGGAGGAGATGATGGTCCCGTCGTCGTAGAAGACGATCGCCGTGAACCGTGACTCGTCGGAGGTGAGACCCCGGCTGCGCGAGAGCTCCAGGGCCTTGCGCAGCCGCGAACGGGGTTCACGCCCCTGCAGGCTCTCAAAATTGCCCAGGATGCTGCGGACGTGATGGGGGACCTCGTCGTCGGCGCGGGTAAGCGTGTCCATGGGGATGACGACCAGCATCGTCGAGCGGAGCACCCCAAAGCTGGACTCCTCATGACTGTAGGCGTGGTAATACGACTGATGGACCTTGAGTCCCGTCAACTTTCCCGTCTCGACGATGGTCCTTCCGAGCTTCATGACAAGCAGACTATACCATCATTACAGGTGGCGAGGGAGATCAGTTGAGTTTTTTTCTGCGGTTGTCCGTGCGGACAGCGCACAGGTTGCCGCACATGGTGCAGACATCCTCCGAAGAGGCTTCGCTCCCCTCTTTGTAGCGGCGGGGCTTGAAGGGGTCGAGGGCCAGCTCGTACATGGAGGACCAGTCGAGGTTTTTACGGGCGAGGCTCATGGCATTGTCCCAGGCCGCAGCGCCCCTGACTCCCTTGGCCAGGTCACCCGCGTGGGCGGCGATCTTGCTGGCCATGACCCCTTCGCGGACATCGTCGGTGTCGGGGAGCCGGAGGTGTTCTGCCGGTGTGACAT
>QKIM01000023.1 GCA_003249585.1 Deltaproteobacteria bacterium | reverse complement strand
GCTTCCGCCGCCGACGCAGGACTGTTGCCGTCTCCAGCCATCTGCTGGTCGGCATTCTCCTCCTGGCCCTGATCCCGGGGCTTTCCGCCTGCGACCGTGAGGTCTACAAGGTCACCGAGGGGGGCACCGTCAACCTGAACAACAACACGGGCAACACCAACAACACCAACAACACGGGCAACACCAACAACACCAACAACACCAACAACTGCACTCCTGAGGACGAGGTCTGTGACGAGGCCGACAACGACTGTGACGGCATTGTGGACAACTACTGGGCCCCTGTCAGCCAGGGAGGAGAAGGCCACTTCGAGGACGATGTGGCCAACTGCGGCACCTGTGGCAACATCTGCGCGTTCTACCACGGTGAGGCCTCCTGTGTGAACGGAGTCTGTACGCTCTCCGGCTGCCAGCCGTACTTCTTCGATCTCAACGACAACCCCCTCGATGGGTGCGAGTACCAGTGCGACACCCTGGGCGGCCAGGACGAAATCTGCGATGGCCATGACAACGATTGCGACGGTATCGCCGACGAATACTGGATCCCCGTTGAGGACGGCGGTGAAGGCCACTTCGCGGACGATCCAGAGAACTGCGGATACTGCGGAGTCGACTGCACCGGCCTTTATGCAAACGCCGTTGGTGGCTGCGAAAACGGGCTGTGCGTCATGGACCACTGCGAGGTGGGCTGGATCGACGCCAACGGCTTCCGTTCAGACGGCTGTGAGACCCAGTGTGTCCCCACCGGGCCAGAGGTCTGCGACGGCATCGACAACGACTGCAACGGCATCATAGATGACGACGTCTCGGGGCAGCCTCTTTCCCGTTCCTGCTATTCCGGCCCCGCCAGCACAGAGGGAGTGGGCACCTGCACGGGGGGAACCCAGTTTTGTGAAGACGGCGATTGGAACCTCGTGTGCGTCGGAGAGATCACGCCCCGCACGGAACAGTGCGATGGAGTCGACAACGACTGTGATGGCGCTGTAGACAATGGTTTCGATACCACTACCGACATCAACAACTGTGGCGGCTGCGGCAACTCCTGTCTCAACAACACGGCCGCCAACGCCTATCCCACGGGCTGCGCGCTGAGCACCTGCACCTTCGCCTGTGAGTACGGACACCACGATCTCAACAGCGACCTGAACCTGGGAACCCTCGGAAACGGCTGCGAATACGCCTGTGAGCCCACGGCCTCGGCGGGTACGGAATACTGCGACGGTGTCGACAACGACTGTGATGGTCAGGTGGATGAAGACCCCCTCGTTCCCGCCGTGGCCGGATACTGCCGCACAGGGGGCCAGTGCGGGTCTACTGTCCCTACCACCTGCGAACCCTTCGGGGGCAGGGTACAGTGGGTCTGCAACTACCCGGCCGGCGTTGAGACCGTGACGGACTCCCCCAACCTGGTGAACGGCTATGAGACCCTCTGTGACGGCTACGACGGCGACTGTGACGGCGTCGCGGACGACGACTTCTACCCTGTCCTGGGAGACGCCTGTGAAGACTCCGTCCCTGGAAAATGCAAAGGCACTGGGGTCTACGTGTGCAAGGCCGATCAGACCGGGACAGAGTGCCTGATCACGGGCGGCGGCATGGGCCTCGCCACTGCTGAGGTGTGCAACGGGGTCGATGACGATTGTGACGGGCTCGTGGACGAGCCGTCCTGGAATCCAGGCTCCAATCCATCCTATGTAGTCGATGACACAGTGGAAATTACCATGGCAGACGGAACGGTCGTGAGGATGTTCCAATACGAGGCATCGCGCCCCACCGCCACGGGAGCCAACGCCGGTTCCGGTGCTGGATTTCGTGCGTGCTCCAAACCCAGCGTCCTTCCTTGGGCGAAGGTGACCTACGAGCAGGCGCGCCTCGCGTGCCAGCGCGCCGGGATGCAGCTGTGCTCCGCTGACGTGTGGGAAGAGGCGTGCAACGGCGAAGGCACCACCACGACCTATCCATACGGAGACGTCTTCAGTACGGCGGCCTGCAACGGCGAAGCTGCAGGCAATGGCGCTGCGGTCCCCACAGGCGCCATGCCCAACTGTGCCTCGGGGGGGTACGGCATCCAGGATCTCTCGGGCAACCTGCGTGAGTGGACCAGCCACCTCATCTCCTACAACGAAGCCGGCAAGGCTATTTACCGTCTCAAGGGCGGATCCTACCGTGACGGCGACCAGGCCCTCATGTGTTCCTATGACAGTGTCGGCCTCGTGGAAGACGCGTTCTCCACCAACGTTGGCTTCCGCTGCTGCAGTCTCTGCGGCAACGGTGTCGTCGACCCCGGCGAGCTGTGTGATGACGGCAACATCGAGAACGGAGACGGCTGCAATGGCGTCTGCGCCCCCGACACCTGCGGGGACGGGACCCTCGACTCCGGCGAAGAGTGTGACTGTGGCCTCGACGCGGCGGCGCTCCCCTCAGGTTGCATCGATGTCAATGGCGGCTCGAACTCCAACTGCAGCATCAACTGCATGGTCGCCGAGGAGCGGTGCTCCAGCCTCTATCCCGGGGATCAGAACGATGACGGCTCCGCCGATGACTGTTCCGACCCCGACTGCGCCGGTACCTGGTGTGCCGACGTCCGTGACGATGATGGCGACGGCTTCGCAGAGCCCGAGGACTGCGACGACACCAACCCAGATATCAACCCCGCCGCCCAGGAAATCTGCGGCAACGGTATCGACGAGAACTGTAACGGCATGGCCGACGACACCGACAGCCCCGACAACGACGGAGACGGGGTTCCCCGATGTGTGGGTGGCGTCGAAATGGACTGTGACGACTGGGATCCGGCACGCAATCCCAACGCTCCGGAGATCTGCGGGGACGGCATCGACAACGACTGCGACGGTTCGGTTGACCTGAACTGCGCCACGGACTGCGAGATTGCCGCCTACGAGAAGAACTACCTGGGTTGTGAATACTGGGCATCCACCACCATGAACTCGCTGCTGGACGCCACATTCAACGACAACTTCGGTCTGGTGCTCTACAACCCGAACACCGTCGCCGCCCATGTGACCATCACCAAGGGGTCGGCCACCCTCTTCGACGCGGATCTCACGGCAGGTGCCGTGCAGAACGTCCTGCTCACCTTCGACGACACACTGCGGACCTCGCAGGGCGCCATAGTCATGGTGACGGACGGCGCCTTCCGCATCGTCGCCGATCACCCTATCGCCGCCTACCAGTTCAACCCCTTCGACTATCTGTTCGGTGGCCAGTATTCCAACAGCAACGACGCCTCCCTGCTCATCCCGAAGCACGCGCTCACCAACAATTACATGATAAGCACCCAGGCGACCATGCTCGGCACGGTCCCGGGCTTCATGACCATCGTGGGGACCAGCAACGGGACCCAGGTGCGCGTCACCTTCAACGGTCATACCCAGGGTGGACCCGATCGTGGCACCTCGCAGATATACACCCTCAACCAGGGACAGGTACTCCAGATTCCTTCCAGACAGAGCTGCGCCATCGCCAGTGAAAATTTCTGCAGCGCAGACTACGATCTCACCGGGTCCCTCGTTGAGGTCATCGCCGGAGATCCCGTGGCGGTCTTTGCCGGCCATGACTGCATCTATCTGCCGGGGACCTTCCAGGCCTGTGACCACCTCGAAGAACAGATGATGCCTCTTGAGACCTGGGGAATGAACTACATCTCCACCTTTACGGCTCCCTACGGCGGCACCACGGGCGTGGCGAACCGCTACAGGGTGCTGGTCGCCCAGGACAACACGACCATCTCCTTCTCTCCTGCTGCCGTTCACAGTTCGGTGGTCCTCAACGCCGGCGAGTACGTTGAGTTCGACACCAGCCTCAACTTCAGTATTACTGCCGACAAGCCCATCAACGTCATGGAATACCTGCTGGGACAGGACTACTTCACCTCCACCACGGGCGACCCCGCCATGGGAACCCTGGTCCCCATGGAGCAGTACCGCAAGGACTACTCCATCTCCGTTCCCTCCTCCATGACGGCGAACTACGTAAATATCATCAAACCCGTGGCTCA
>QKIM01000237.1 GCA_003249585.1 Deltaproteobacteria bacterium | reverse complement strand
CTCGCTCTTCTCGGGGTCGTTGCCGAAGAGGACTTCCTGAATGAAGGGGAGACGGTCACCGAGGAACATGTGCTCGGTACGGAAGAGGCCGATACCGCGGGCGCCGCGGTCATAGGCGATCTGTGTCTCGGCGGCAGGCTCGAGGCTGGAGGGGACCGTGCTGGGAACGTGCCCCAGGTAGACCTCACCCGTGGTGCCCGTGAGGGTGATGGTGTCGAACTTCTTCACCACATGACCATTGGCCTCGAAGGTCTCAGCGTTGCGGTTGATGGTGATCTCGGAGGCGCCGACCACGGCGGGGATGCCCCATGCGGTGGCCATGATGGCGGCGTGGGAGACCTTGGTGCCTGTAGTGGTGAGGATGCCGGCGGAGGCCTTCATGCCCTTCACGTCCTCCTGGGAGGTCATGACGGTCACGAGGATGACGGCTTCGCCCCTGGCGGCCAGCTCCAGGGCGTCGTCCTGGCAGAACACGACCTTGCCGGTGGCGGCGCCGGGGGAGGCGGCACTGCCCTTGGTGATGGTGGTGGCCTCTTTTTTGGCGGCCTCTTCGAGCTGGGGGAAGAGCAGCTCCTCGAAGCGCTCGGGATTGACCATCATGACGGCTTCGCGCCGGTTGATGATGCCTTCGCCCTCCATGGCGACAGCGATGACCGACTCGGCCTTGGCGGAGCGCTTGCCGTCGCGGATCTGGAGCCAGTAGAGCAGGGGCTGGCCATTCACTTCCTCGATGGTGAACTCGGTGTCCTGCATGTTCTTGAGGACCTTCTCGAGCCGGTCGCCCGTGGACTTCATCTCTTCATAGATATCCTGGAAGGCCTTGTCCTCGTGATCGCGCAGAGCCTCAAGAGGAAGCGAGTTGCGGATACCGGCGACGACGTCTTCGCCCTGGGCCTGGAAGAGGACGGTGCCGTCGAGGTGATCATGGGACTTGATACCCGTGGACTTGTCGCGGGTGAAGAACACGCCCGTGGCGCTGCGTGGGGTCTTGTTGCCGAAGACCATCTCCTGGATGTTGACGGCGGTGCCCAGGGAGTCGGGGATGCCCTCTTCCTTGCGGGTGAAGACGGCGCGCTCGTTGTTCCAGCTGCGGAAGACTGCCTCGGCGCTGCGGAGGACCTGCTCGGTGGGATCCTGCGGGAAGGCGTGGCCGTACTTGTCGTAGATGGCTTTGTAGCGGTTGATGAGATCGCGGAGGTTGTCGGGCGTGAGCTCCAGATCGTTGGCGGCCCCCTTCTCTTTCTTGAATCCGTCGAGGCAATGCTCGAACGGGTCTTCACCCCTCTCGTCCTTGATCTGGAGGACGACGTCGCCGTACATCTGGAGCAGGCGGCGGTAGGAGTCCAGCCAGAATCGGGACTGTTCGCCCGTGGCCAGGCCATCCACGATGGCGTCGTTGAGGCCGATGTTGAGGATGGTGTCCATCATGCCGGGCATGGAGAACTTGGCGCCGGAGCGGGCGGAGACCAGGAGGGGGTTTCTCGGATCGCCAAAGTGCTTGCCGGTGTTCTCCTCCATGAGCTTGAGCCCCTTCTTGATATCCTCGACCAGATCCTGGGCCAGGCGGCCGTCTACCAGCTGGTGGGCGTGGAAGGTGGGGAGGTTGAGGACTGCGGGGCAGCGGATATCCAGCTCGGCGTGGAGCAGGTAGAGACCATACCCTTTGCCGCCGAGGAGGGTCTTGAGTTCATCCTTGCTCATGCCCTTGAATTCGGGGAAGGAGCAGCCTTTGGTGAAGAAATATGTGTTCTTGAATTCGCTCATGAATGTCTCCTTGTAACTTGGAACGGATATTCCGGCCTAAGTGTTTGATGATTGGATATTGCGGATCCGCGCAGGGTGCGCGCGGTCTCCGCAGACGGAACGTCGGGAGAATCCGCTGCGGGGATTATAGGTGCGGCCTGCCCAAAATCAATGAAAATCCCCAGATGCCGGTCTCCAGGGGGGCCAGAGAGCCATCGGCCAGGGGATCGGAACCCCTGCCATTTCCCACCCTTTCGCCCGAAAGAGGGCAAAATTTGCGGAGATCTCATTGCCCTGTATGCTTGTCCCTGTCAGCCGAAGGTCGGACAGGTCCGCGCTCCGCAGGGGAGCCCGCGGCGTCGCCCATGGCTGCGGAGGAATTATGAGCCTGATGTTTCTCGACTCCTTCCCGTGGTACATGAGCCCCTCGAGGGACTTCATGCTGTACAAGCGTGACACCCTGGAGCTGCTCCCTTCGATCCCGGACAACTCCGTGGATCTCATCTTTGCCGACCCACCTTATTTTCTCTCCAACGGCGGGACCACCTGTCAGAGCGGCAAAAGGGTCGAAGTCCACAAAGGGGAATGGGACAAGAGTCAGGGCGCCGATGAGAACCATGCGTTCAACCGTCGCTGGCTTGAAGAGTGCCAGCGCATTCTGAGCCCCGATGGATCCATCTTCGTCAGCGGAACCCACCATGTCATCTTCTCCATCGGGTTCGCCATGCAGCAGCTCGATATGAAAATCCTGAACGATATCGCCTGGTACAAGGTGAATCCCCCCCCGAACCTCGCCTGCAGGTACTTCACCCATGCCACGGAGACCATCATCTGGGCATCCAAGAATCAGACATCCCGACACTTCTTCGACTATCAGGCAATGAAGGAGGAGAACGGCGGGAAGCAGATGCAGAGCCTGTGGTCCATCACGCCCCCGAAGAAGTCGGAGAAGCGTTTTGGGAGACACCCGACCCAAAAACCCATCTCTCTGCTCCTGCGGATCCTTGCCGCGGCCTCCCGAGAGGGCGATCTGGTCCTGGACCCCTTCATGGGGAGCGGGACCACCGGGGTTGCCGCTGCCATCACGGGGCGCCGATTCATCGGTGTGGAGCTCAATGAAGAATACCTCGACCTCGCCAGGCAGCGGTACGAGTTCCGGGATGAGGAGCAGGAGCAGAAGCTGGACAAGACCTTCAAGCGCCAGAAGACCATGGCCGCCAAGACCATCACCTCCGAGGCCCGCAAGCCGCGGAAGCGTCGCCCCAGCACCTCGGATCTCTTCAGCCCCGAGGAGTAGCCTCCCGTTAATTCCCTTTCGGTTGACGTCTAATATGTTAAAATAAAAAAGAAAAACCAGCCAAGGGGGAGAAAATTCTGGTCAAACCGGGTTTCTGTCCATATACTATTGTCCACAACACCGGCCGCCCCGGAGACGTACTGAATGATGAGGCCGCGAGGAGGACTCCATGCGAAGCTCTATTGCCCTGTCCCTGTTTTTCGTCCTGACGGTTGCCTGCAACAGCGAGGGGAATTCCACCGACACCTGCGGCGATGGAGTGGCCGACATCGGCGAGGCGTGCGACGGCGATGACTTTGGGGGCGAGACCTGCCTGACCGCGGGGTACTACGGCGGAGCCATCGCCTGCATGGAGAACTGCACGATCAACTATGCCTCCTGCGAGACCGAAGGCCGCTGTGGCGATGGGCTGGTTCAGGAGGTGGAGGAGTGCGACGGGGACAACCTGGCAGGGGAGAACTGCGGTTCCATCGACGACCGCCTGTCCGGGACCGGTTTGCGGTGCAACGACCAGTGCCAGTTCGACACCTCCCAGTGCATCGGGGGCGGGATCTGCGGCAATGATACCGTCGAGCCCGGAGAGGACTGTGAGGGAGACAATCTGGAAAATGCCACCTGCGAGACCGAAGGGTTCCACGGCGGGGTGCTGGCCTGCGGGGACAGCTGCCGGTTCGACACTTCGGGCTGCCTGAGCTTCGGGAGCTGTGGCGACGGAATCGTTCAGGAGGCCTACGAGAAGTGTGACGGTGCGGTGATCCCCTCAACCTGTGAGGACCTCAGGTACTACGGAGGGACGCTCCGGTGCGCCAACGACTGCTCCTTTGACGTCTCCGAGTGCGAAGCCGCCGGCTGGTGTGGCGACAACCTCATCCAGGCGGCCTTCGAGACCTGCGACGGGACGGACCTCGATGGCATGACCTGTGAAGACTACGGGTACCACGGAGGAGTCCTGGCCTGCGACGCAGACTGCGGCGGGTACGATCTGACGGACTGTGAGGC
>QKIM01000241.1 GCA_003249585.1 Deltaproteobacteria bacterium | reverse complement strand
GGAACCTGGGTGATGCTGAAGGTCCAGGACACCGGGGAAGGGATGGACCAGGAGATCCTGGAACAGATCTTCGAGCCCTTCTTTACGACCAAGGAGCCAGGGAAGGGGACGGGACTCGGGCTCTCCACGGTTTACGGTCTGGTCCAGCAGCATGGAGGACTCATCCACGTGGAGAGCGTTCCCACAGAGGGGACCTCCGTGAAGATTTACCTCCCCCTGGTCGAGCCGGTCTCACCGGTGGAGGAATACCGTGTCCCGAGCCAGATTCCTTCGGGTGCCGGGACCATCCTCCTGGCCGAGGACGATGCCTTTGTGCGGGAGCTCACGGAGATCTTCCTGCGACGGTCCGGCTATCAGGTTATCATCGCCGCGGACGGAGTGGAGGCGGTGCAGCGCTTCGAGGAGCACTGCGGGGAGCTTGACCTGGCCCTCCTCGATGTGGTCATGCCCAGACTGGGTGGTCGGCAGGTCTATGAGAAGATCCGGGCGCGGCGGCCGTCACTTCCCGTCCTCTTCGCCAGCGGATACAACCTCGACGGCGTCCACACGGACTTCGTGCTGGACGACGGGATGTCCCTTATCAACAAACCTTACGAGCGCAGGGAGCTCCTCGCCAAGATCAGGGAGCTCCTCGAGACGCGGTGAGGTCGATTCAGGGGGTGAAGACCAGGAAGAAGGCCGCGTGGAGTCCTCCGATGAGCGCCGCGAAGAGGGGATAGGCATCGAACTTCAAGGCGAAGAGCCGCATGCGAAGGTCGTAGGAGGAGGCACGATCCAGGCAGTCGCCGCACAGGGTGCAACCCTCGGGGAGCCGTCCTCTGGCCGGGCTCGGGGTGAACTGTCCGTAGGGGCAGGCGTCGGCCGGCAGGTGTTTGCCGGACGCCTTCTCGATCCTGAAGATGGAGATGCGCGAGAGGGCGCCCGTGAGGGCTCCCAGGGGGCAGACGAGCCCGCACTGCAGCGGGGTGCGTCGGCGCCGGGATCCGAGGATCATGACAAGGACCGACCCGAGAGCGAAGAGGAAGCCGAGGGATACGGAGATCTGTCTGGGAAGCAGGAGGGCGCAGGCGAAGTAGGCCGCGAGGAGGGCTCCACCCGTCATCAGGCGCGCGCGGGGGAAGGCCCTTGGGCTCGGGGTTCCCTTGCGAGAGGCGGCGAAGTGGTCCCAGGTTCCCAGCCAGCACAGGTGGGAACAGAAGGCGGGCCCTGCTACCAGCAGAGAGAGGGCCCACAGAGCGAAGAGGTGGACCCCCTTGACCGCGCCCACTGGGGCCAGGAGCAGGAAGGCCGGGTGGGGGAGTGCCGCCTCGCCGCCGAAGAGCCACGCAGAGGAGAGAAAAACACCCCAGAAGAACTGGAAAAGGAAGACGATGGAAAAGAGTCGGAAGGCCAGCCGGCGGATGGGGGCGTGGCGTCTGGCGTTGACGAGGCGTTCGGCCAGCAGGGCGCCGTAGAGTGTCACCGCAGCGAGGAGTATCCACTCCACAGGCCTTCCCGCGGACAGACGCCCGGGGAGCGTGACTTCGCCGCCGAAGAGGGCGGTGATCGCCTGGACGGTGCCCAGGGTTACCCCAACGGCCACGGGGAGATGCCAGTAGGTCTTCTTCATGAGGGGCCTCGCTGCGGGGACACACTGCCCGCAGCCCCCTTTTACCATAAAATTCCTGCAGGGTGCAGGGCACAAAAAGGGGGTGGGTCTCGGGACAAAATTGGGCTACTATGAGGCCGATGAAGGTGATATCGCTGCTCCTCACACTCTGGTTGGCCTCCACGCTCGGGTGCGGTACGTCCCCCAAGAAGAACGGGAAGGGGACCCCCACCGACGCCACCGCGGCAGCGCCCGCCAAAAAACCGAAGAAGCCAGCTTTCACCATCAAGGATCTGCTCAAGACCACGGTGACCATCCGCGGCACCTGGGTGGAGAACGACGTCTTCGTCGACGACACCAATTCCTGGCACTGCAGCGGGGTGGTGCGTCGTCTTGTGGACGAGCGGCTGGAGATCATCACCAACAAGCACTGTACGGGGCTCTTCTCCCTGGCCGCCGCGGACTCTGTGGGTGCTCCCGAGGTGAAGAAGTGGGAACTGACCGTGTACACCCACAACAACCGCACCTTCGGAGCCGAGCGTATCTCCGTGGCGAAGAACATGGATCTGGCGCTCATCAGCACGGTGAAGGGGCGCTTCGCCGCCGGACGCGACTTTCTGCTGCCTCCGCCCATCGGTATCCCCGAGGTGGGCGACGAGGTCCTGGCCATCGGCAGCCCTGTGGACCCAAAGTTCAGCGGGACCGTCACCTTCGGGAGGGTGAGCGCACTCAGAGAGCGGTTCATCCAGCACGACGCCGCGCTCAACCCCGGAAACTCCGGGGGGCCTCTGTACGCCAAGCTCCGCTCGGGAGAGTACGCCCTGGCGGGAATCAACACCTACAAGCTCATCGGGAAACGGTGGCGGGGATTTCAGCTCGAGGGACTGAGTTTCGCCATGGCCGTCACCGAGATCTCTTCAGGGGTCTTCGTAACGGCCTCCGTGGACAAGCAGGGGGCCTGCCTGCTCATCCGCGGTCTCACCAAGAAGGGCTGCAACGTGAAATAACCCGGTTTTTCCCGGGTTCGAGGAGAAGGTCATGCGAAGGCTCATCATCGCCCTCTTGCTGGTGGGATCGTCCTGTGGGAGAGGCTCGACCGACGACGTCAGCGGCGACACGTGTCCGGACTCGGTCGTGTGCGCCCCCAAGGGGTACGACTTCACCTTTGGGGAT
Organism: Deltaproteobacteria bacterium; assembly: GCA_003249585.1. Taxonomy (GTDB): domain Bacteria; phylum Myxococcota_A; class Polyangia; order HGW-17; family HGW-17; genus SZUA-580. The sequence continues at coordinate 1,311 of QKIM01000241.1, read as the reverse complement.
CCCTGGGGTACGGCTTACACCTGTACGGTCGAGGAAGGCACGGGCGCCGTGTATGTCCCCATGGCCCTCGATGTCCCCTGCGTCACCGACGGCGATCCCTGTGGCGACGGGACCGAGGACTGCTATGTCCCCCAGGACTGCCTCACCAACTGTACGCTCGGAGAGGTCACGTGCAGTGACGGCTACGTGGTGTATGAGTGCTATGACGGTGACTGGTGCCCCGACCCCTATTGGGCCAAGGCTCCCGCCGGGACGGTCTGCCCCCAGTGAGCTGCCTTTCAGAAGAGCTTAATGAGTTTTGTGCCGAAGTAGTAGTGCCCAAGGATTTTCCGGTATCCCTGGCCAGCCTTGGCCCGGTTGATGGCCCCCCACTGACTCATACCCACTCCGTGTCCGTATCCAGCCCCTGAGAAGAGATAGCCGTCTCCCTGCCGTGAAGCGACGAAGAGGGAGGAGCGCAGGCCCCCGAAGAGGCGGCGGATGTTGAGCTCTCCATGTACGACGCTGGAGCGCTTCGAGGTCACCACCCTGAGCTCCAGGGCCCGCCCAGAGACTCCTCGTTTAAGTACTTTTATATTCTTGATAGTTCCAGGGATCTTCGCCTTGCGCAGGAGACGGGACAGGTCCTTCCCCGTGAGCGCTACCGTCCACCTGAAGGAGCGGTTCTTCGTCTTGCAGTAGCTCGCCGGCGGGACCTGGATGAACCGGACCAGATCGGCCTCTGTGGTGTAGTGCCAGTTGATGCCGTCAGGCCTCCCCCTCAGATAGGGTTTGGGCTCGCCGCCCCACACCAGCTCGTTGTTCTCCCCGTGTCCCCCCGAGGAGGAGTGGTACACCGTGTCGGCGGGGAGGCCTTCCGCGTCGAACAGCACCATGCCGCGGGTTTGTTTCACGGCCTTCGTGGTCCTCGGATACACCTTGTGGAGACCATCGTACACCTGGCAGTGGACTCGTGCGCACAGGTGGAAGGGATCCCCGTGGTGACGGGCGCCCATCTTGGCCAGGACCTGTCCCCGGGCGGCGACGGCCTGGGCCTTGAGGGCCTCCATGGGCGCCGACGGGAAGAGCTCCGAGGGGAGGATGCCGGCCAGGTAGGTCTCCATGGAGAGTTCGTTGATCACGGTTAGTTTGCCGTCACGGCCGATGGCCACGTGGATGGTGTCCGGGTAGACACGGGGGGGACCGCCTGCGGCCACGGAGATGCCGCCCCCCTGGGCGCTGCGGAAGGTCACCACGGAGACCCCCGAGAGGGTCACGCCTCCCCCGCGCGCCGTGAGCTGCCCCGTAGGAAGCGCGACGAGCTGGGTGTGG